>JBGQJX010000040.1:0-16581 GCA_041499255.1 Ktedonobacteraceae bacterium
GCAGTACATTTTCCAGGACCCGTTTTCGTCTCTGAACCCGGTACATGGTATTCGCTATCACCTGGGGCGTTCGCTGCGCCTGCACGGATATGCTCGCAATGCCGATGAAGAACGCCAGCAGATTCTAGCTCTGCTTGAGCGGGTGAACCTGACCCCTGCCGAGCAGTTTATCGATAAATTTCCCCATCAACTCAGCGGGGGACAGCGCCAGCGCATTGCCATCGCGCGGACGCTTGCGGTTCGTCCTTCGGTCATCCTGGCGGACGAGCCGGTCTCGATGCTGGATGTATCCATTCGCCTGGACGTGCTGAATCTGCTGCTGCGCCTCAAGGAAAAAGACGAGCTGGCGTTTCTCTTCATCACGCATGATATCGCTAGCGCCCGCTATTTCGCGGAGGAGACGCTGGTGATGTATGCCGGTCAAATGGTCGAGGGGGGACCAACTGAAGACGTAATCCAGCGTCCGCAGCATCCCTACACGCGATTGCTACTCTCGGCAGCACCCGACCCCGATACAATGGGGCACAGGCAGGCGTCGAAGGCAACGGTGGATATGGGAAATGGTACAAAGGTACAGATGAACATGGGTGAGGCATCCCCTTATGTACGAGGAGAGCCACCGAGTTTGATCAATCCGCCAGGCGGGTGCCGTTTTCATCCGCGCTGTCCACATGCCATGCCAGTATGCAGCCAGTACCGTCCCACGCGTACCGATTTAGGCGATGGCCATTGGACTCACTGTTTCCTCTATAGCAAGGGAGAGGAGGCACCTGGAAAGGATAGAGTTCTCGCGTAGAATTGTAAACTGCCTCAAAGCAGTGCATTTTGACAAAGATCATCAGCAAAGCATAGGGAAACAAACTCGTAAGAATGTTCATCCTGTCACAGATTGGCAGGCTTACTGGTTTGTGGCCAAATTTAGTATTATAGACAGGCTCCATAAGAGGCGCCTTGTAGAGGAGATATGATGAGCATAACCCACAATACCGCATCCCAGTCAAGACCTAGTATTGAGACACAGCTAACTCCGGCGGCTGTCTTCCCGCCCGATTTTCTCTGGGGAGCCGCTACCTCGGCCTACCAAATAGAGGGAGCGGTGCATGAAGATGGGCGTGCGCCTTCTGCGTGGGACCGCTTCGCCGCCTTACCCGGCGCTACCTATCAGGGCCAGACAGGCGAAATCGCGGCGGATCACTATCACCGTATGGAAGAAGACGTTGCGCTCATGGCCCAACTCAACTTGAGCGCTTATCGCTTCTCGCTCTCCTGGCCGCGCATCCTGCCACAGGGCACTGGCGCCGTCAACGAACGTGGTCTGGATTTTTACGACCGCCTGGTCGATGCCCTGCTTGCCCGGGGCATTCGTCCCCTCGCCACACTCTATCACTGGGACCTGCCCCTGGTCTTGCAGGATCGCGGCGGCTGGCTGGTTCGTGATACCGCCTACGCTTTCGCCGACTATGCCGGGGTGGTAGCGCGCCGCCTGGGAGACCGCGTCCACTGGTGGCTCACTCAGAACGAACCCTGGTGTTCGGCCTACCTCGGCTATGCCCTGGGTATCCATGCTCCCGGCCTGCGCGATAAACAGTTGGCCGTGAACGCCGGCCACCATCTCTTGCTCGCGCACGGTCTGTCTGTACCGCGCCTGCGCGAGCATCTTTCTCCTCAGGCACAAGTAGGCATTGCCCTCGACTTCTATCCTGTCTACGCCGCCGATGATCGTCCCGAAACGCTGCTCGCGGTCGAATATGCCGATACCTACCGCAATCGCTGGTTCCTCGACCCGCTTTTTCGTGGGCGTTACCCAGATGATCTTTTCACCAATATGGGGGTGATTCCTCCGGCAATACATGAAGATGATTTGTCCATCATCTCTGCCCCCATTGACTTCCTCGGCGTCAATTACTATTCGCGTATGCTCGTGAGGGGCCGAACAGATACCGCGACTATAGCGGAACGCACGATGCCGGACGATAACTTCGAAGCCGTTGAGCGCATCCCTGGCTCATCCTACACTGAAATGGGCTGGGAGATCTTCCCCGATGGACTTGCCAATATCCTGACGCGCATTCACCGCGAGTACGCCCCGAAAGCCCTGGTTGTCACCGAGAGTGGCGCTGCCTTTAACGACCAGTGGGACGGCAACAGCAATATTCACGACCAGCAGCGCATAGACTTCCTGCGGGAGCACATTCAAACCGTGGCCCAGGTCATGCGCCAGGGCGTGCCCATCAAAGGCTACGTCGTCTGGTCCTTCCTGGACAACTTCGAGTGGTCCGAGGGCTACCGCAAGCGCTTCGGCCTGGTCTACGTTGATTTTTCAACACAGCGTCGCGTCATCAAAGACAGTGGTCGCTGGTACGCCTCATTCGTTACATCCCAACGTGGACCGCGCCCTTAGTTAGTCATGAGTCATCCTGGTATCAATATGCTTTTTCGCTTATTCATCTGGAGAGTGGAAAAGCCACGGCGGGTCGATAAATCGGCGGTGGGCGCGATAAATCGGCTCCTACGGGTGGCCGGATTCGTTTGTTAAAAGCCTTTATGATACCTTGGCGAACCTTTGAGCTAGTCGGAGCTAAGGCGGTGAAGACGCACATCTCGCGTCTTCACCGCCTTTTTCTTGCTTAAATAAGTAACGAAGCGAATCAGCACTGGCTTCTGGGTTATGTGGCGGGGAGTGTAGGGTTGGTCATAATATGTCATAATGGTGATATGAGTATGTGTGATATCCTTACTTGACAGAGAACGAGAAGTTGGTTACAATGTTCATATGAAAGAACAATCAGTTCAATATGGAGAACAAAGCGAAGCGCGCGAAGGGATCGCATTGGCGCAGGAGCTACCTGCGCCAATGGTTGAGCGTGCTTTTCGTCTGCTAGATCTTTTGAGCGTTACTGAGGAAGGTTTGACACTTTCGGACCTGGCGCGTTCGCTCAACATGAGTAAAAGCAGTATTCATGGACTGCTCAAAACATTGGAGAGCAGCGGGGCGATAGAGCAGGTGGAAGATCGGCGCTTTGTGCTAGGTCCTCGCATCTATGATCTTGCGCAGACCTATATCCAGCGCGCGGGTTTGCGCCACTTTGCTCTGCCGGCCATGCGCCGCCTGGCGAATAGTATAGGCGAGACAGTGTGCCTCGGCAGGGTCGAGCAGAAAGGCGTGCGCATTATTGAGTGCGCCCTGGATGAAGGTGAACAGGCAGGGCTGCATATAGCTGCAAGGCGAGGTATGCGTATACCGCTGCTGGCCGGGGCTTTTGGCGCCTTTGCGCTGGCGACCTGGCCATTAGCGCAGCGAGAGGACTACTTGCGCACGCATCCGTTGCCACGCTACACCGAACATTCGATTACAGACCCACAGAAGTTTCTGGCGCGCGTGGAAGAAGTTATGCGTACGGGCATCAGCATCGACCATGAGGAGTACCTGGATGGCGTCAAAGCGGTATCGGCACCAATCTATGGTACGGGAGGCACGTTGGTAGCCTTGCTCTGGATTGTCGGGTTTGCCTCACGCTTTAAGGATGAAATCCTGGATCGCACTGCTGAGCGATTGCGCGCAGAAGCAGAGGCAGTTTCACGGGCGCTGGGCGCAAGAAGTTAAGCTGGGACGGTTTCGCGAAAGGAGGCTGCATTGCGCGAACTCATCACTTTGCGCGTCAATGGCGAAAGCCGCGAAATAGCGGTTTTGCCACACCATACCTTACTGGAAGTATTGCGTGAAGATCTGGGTTTGATCGGCACCAAACACGGCTGCGAACTGGGCGAATGCGGAGCCTGCACCGTCTTGATTAACGGTTTGCCGGTGCTTTCGTGCCTGGTTTTACCTGTCGAAGTGCAAGAGAGCGAGATCACTACTATTGAAGGGGTGGAAATAAACGGCAAGCTGCACCCCCTGCAGGAAACCTTTGCCGAATTGGGGGCGGCTCAGTGCGGCTACTGCACACCGGGCATCTTGCTATCCGGCGTCGCGCTCTTACGCGACCATCCCCAGCCGACGCGCGCGCAAATGCAGGAAGCCCTGGCTGGCAACCTCTGTCGCTGTACCGGTTATACAAAAATCTACGAGGCGGTGGAAGCTGCCGCTCAGCGTATGGTCCAACATGGAGGCGCAAAATGAGCAAGCGGCAATCTTTGAGCGAGCCTGTTGTGCCTGTCTCTCATTCGGCTTACAAAGTGGTTGGCACACGCCGTCCTAAAGTTGACGCGTACGCGAAAGTGACCGGTCGTGCCATCTACGCCGACGATATTATGCTTCCACGCATGGTCTATGGACGCCTGCTGCGCTCGCCCCATGCGCATGCGCGCATCCTCTTCATCGATGCGAGTCGTGCGCTGGCATTGCCGGGCGTGATGGCCGTTATTACTGGCGTAGATCTTCCGCGCAAATATGGCATACTGCCCTCCAGCCAGGATGAATACGCGCTGGCGATTGACAAAGTGCGCTATGCCGGTGATCCCGTAGCGGCAGTCGCCGCGCTCGATCCTGATATTCTGGAAGAGGCGCTGAAACTCATTCATGTCGAGTACGAGATATTACCGGCGGTGATGAGTATCGACGAAGCACTGGCGCACCCTGAGAACAAGATTAACGATGAGGCGCGTATCGGCAATATTCACAAAGCTGTCTCGTATGAGTTTGGCGAAGTTGAAGCGGGTTTTGCCGCAGCTGACTATGTGCGTGAAGACTGGTTTTACTATGAGGGTAACAATCACGCGCCGATAGAAGAGCACGCGTGTGTTGCCAGTTGGGAACCCAATCCCGCCGACCCGGTTGGAGGAAAGCTCACCCTCTGGTCTTCTACGCAGACGCCGCATTATGTCCATCGCGAGGTGAGCAAGGTGCTAAACCTGCCGCCGTCGCACGTTCGCGTCATTGCCCCCAATGTCGGCGGCGGCTTTGGCGGGAAGAGCGACCCTTTCTCTCACGAGATGTGCGCCTGCGAACTGTCGCGCCGCATCGGTAGGCCTGTCAAGATTACCTGCACACGCGAAGAAGTCTTCTTGAATCACCGGGGACGCCATCCCGTCAAAATGTGGATCAAGACCGGCGTGAAACGGGATGGCACACTCACCGCCATGCATTTCCGTTCGTTCCTGGATGGCGGCGCATATGGCTCGTATGGCATTGCCAGTACTTACTACACGGGCGCGTTGCAGACCGTCACTTATACACTTCCTGCTTATAAATTCGAGGGGATGCGCTTGTTTACCAACAAGCCGCCCTGCGGCCCCAAACGCGGGCATGGCACCACCCAGCCGCGCTTCGCTGTAGAGGCGCATCTTGACAAAATTTCCTGCGATCTCGGCATCGACCCTGTTGAGCTGCGCCGGCGCAACCTGATCGAACCGTATACGCACGCGGTCAACGGACTGCGCATCACCAGTTGCGCGCTTAGTGAATGTCTCGATGCCGTAGTCGAACGCTCCGGTTGGCATGAGTTCCACGCTGCATTTCCGAGTGGGAAGAGCGCGTTGAGCGGCAATGTCACAGGGAAAACGGAGGATGTTGCTAGTAGGCGCGGCATGGGTATTGCCGCATCATCCTATATCTGCGGTGCGGGCAAACCGATCTACTGGAACGATTTGCCCCACTCGGCCGTGCAGATTCGGCTTGACCGGGGCGGCGGTGTGACCGTCTATTGCGGCGCGACTGATATCGGCCAGGGATCGACATCCGTGCTGGCCTATATTGTCGCGGAGGAGCTTGGTATACAGCCGGAACATATTCACCTGGAAACGGCGGATACAACGCTGACACCTGTCGATCTCGGTTCGTATTCCAGCCGCGTCACTTTCATGGCTGGAAACGCTGCCATCGCAGCAGCGCGCAAACTGAAAGAGCAACTCTTCGAAGTTGCTTCAGAGCATTTGCGCGCGCCTGTAGAGCAATTGCAAGCCGCCGAGGGCCTCATTTACAACGAAAACGACCCCGGTGGAACGCTGCCATTCGCGCAGGCGATAGAACTGGCGGAGGCTCGATTCGGCGCGCTGGTCTCGTCGGGTTCTTACGCCCCGCCGGAAGACATTCACGGTGACTATAAAGGAGCGGGCGTTGGGCCTTCGCCGGCTTACTCCTACTCAACATGCGTGGCGCAGGTGTTGGTGGATATAGAAACAGGCGAAGTGGTCGTTGAAAAACTCTGGATGGCGCATGATGGTGGGCAGTCCATCAATCCCTTGCTGGTTGCTGGCCAGGTCGAAGGAGGCGCATATATGGGCTATGGAGAAGCGGTGATGGAGCAGCAGGTATTTCGTAAGGGCCGGCATAAAATCCCGTCGCTGCTAGACTATAAGCTTCCCACCACCCTCGATACGCCAGAAATCGAGACCATTTTGATTGAGATTCCCGACCTTGAAGGCCCTTTCGGGGCCAAAGAGGCAGGGCAGGGACCGCTCAATCCGGTAATCCCCGCCATCGCCAACGCTGTCTACGATGCGATAGGCGTGCGCATCGACGAGGTTCCCATCACGCCGGATAAGATCCTGAAGGCCCTGAAAGCCGAAGCGACCACTACTCGGGCGTCGGCCCGGTTACAGGTTCTGCCTGTGGAAGCGCCGTCTCCCTGGCCAACGCGCCTGATCAAGTGGCAGCCAGCATCGATGGATGGTGTGCGCATAGCACCTATACAGGGGAATGGCGATGGACGTATCCCGGGAGCGCCTTCGTCTGCAATTGCAAAAGGAGAGGTGCGCTGATGCTGCGGCTTCCGCCATTTCGTTACCTGGCTCCTCGCGATGTGGAGCAAGCCGTACACATGCTGGCCCAGGAGGGGGATGAGGCCATGCTGGTTGCAGGAGGCACCGACCTGTATCCCAATATGAAGCGCCGCCAGTTCACCCCGCCGGTTTTGATTGGCCTGCGTGCCATTCAATCTATGAAGATCATCGGTGGCTCGCCTGAACAGGGCATGCGTATTAGTGCCGGTGTGACGCTCTCCACCCTCGCAAACCATCCACTCATCCAGCGCTATTATCCTGCCCTTGCTACTGCTGCCGATTCCGTGTCAACGCCTCAACTGCGCAATATGGGCACGATTGGCGGTAATCTCCTGCTGGATACGCGCTGCAACTACTACAATCAAACCGAGTTCTGGCGTCATTCCATCGGCTATTGTATGAAGAAGGACGGAGACGTGTGCCTGGTTGCGCCGGGGAGTCCGCGCTGCTGGGCAATCTCCTCGGCGGATACAGCGCCTGTGCTGGTCAGCCTGGGAGCGCAGGTTCGCCTGGTGAGCGAGCGCGACGAGCGTGTGTTACCTGTGCGAGAGCTGTTTCGCGATGATGGCATGAACCCCTATACGATAGACAGGGATGAACTGCTGACAGACATTCTTTTGCCGCCTGCCAACGGCTGGCGCAGCGCGTACCTGAAGTTGCGACGTCGTGGCTCATTCGACTTCCCCATCCTGGGGGTAGCGGTGGCGTTGCGTTTTAACGATGATAAAACGATCGCTGAAGCGCGTCTCATCCTGGGTGCTGTGGCTTCTCATCCGGTAGAGGCAAACGAAGCTGCCGCGCAACTACTCCACCAGCCGCTCACTCGGGAACTGATAGACGCGGTGGCGGTGAGTGCCGCTAAACGTGCCAAGCCGCTAGACAATGCTGACCTGACGATCAATTATCGTAAACAGGTAACACCCGTTTTTGTGCGTCGCGCGCTCGAACAACTAATGTGATCTAGCGGCATAGCATTTCTGTTTTAAATACTTGACAGCTTGCTATGCCACGTACACGGAGATCCTCAGCAACCCCGTGTATCTGCGGCGCACCATTGTGTTGCTGCTGATGTGGTTCGTCGCGTTCATCACGGTTTACGCCATCGGAGCTGGCCTGACGACTGTGCTGGCGAGCCTGGGCTATCCGCCGCCGGAAGCAGGCCTGATTGCGGCTTTTGGCACCTTTGGCTTCATCGCGGTGGCGCTGTTCGACTTCGGCTTTGGAGAGCGGCTGGAGCGCAAATACTGGCTGCCTATATCGGCGGTAATCACCCTTGCTGGAGGTCTGATCATTGCACTCGGCGGCGCAGACAATTTCGCGATCACGGCCACCGGGTCGATCATCCTCTTCATTGGCTTCAATCTGTTTGTGCCGATGACCTGGGCCTGGTCAGCGGAGAACTATCCCACGCGGGCGCGCGCCACAGGCTTTGCCCTGGTCGACGGGATTGGGCATATTGGCGGGGGTGTTGGCATTCTTGTGCTTGCACCGCTCATTCCTACTCTGGTGGCTGCCGTGATCGCCCAGTTTGGCACAGCAACGCGGGAGAAGCGATTGGATGAGGTTTCTCCGTAGCAGTGATTGACGTTGATACAGGGCCTATTACTGTGAAGTAGGCGGCGGGCGAGGTCCCGTTATTGGTTCTTTACCCTTCCCCGGAAAGGGCGGAGGGTAAAGAACCATTTTTCTGAGGGGCGCTTTCAACAAGGCGCAGCTCTGATTCCATCTGAAGCAGCCAGTAGTGGTCTATACGCTGATCCACTTCGTCTTGAATGGGTTCAAAGCCGGGTCGCAGTGATGTGCTGATAGCTCTCCGGGTGCTGGTGGAGGTAGTCAGAGAATGACTGGGGAGCATGACCTGTGAGCGCCTCGACGGTGTGGCTGACGACGGACATCTCACCTGTAGCAATGGCGAGGTAGGTGCTAACCCAGGCCTCAAGCTCCCAGTCCGAAGGGTTGAACTTCATCCGGGAGGCTCTGGCCTCCTCAATGGTTTCGGGATGATAGGAGGCAGGGAGACCTGTGGCACGCGAGAACTGTTCAGCGGCCTCAGCGAGCGTGAATGCCTGAGCGCCGGTGATGTCATAGCTGGCCCCATCATGCCCTCTTGTAGTCAGAACAACGACGGCCACGTCAGCCAGGTCATCGCGAGAGACCCAGGTGATAGTGCCGTTGCCAGCAGGCCCCTGGATAACCCCCTCATTGGAGAACCAACGTGGAGCCCGATCGAGGTAGAAGGTCGGACGCAGGAACGTATAGCGGCTACCGATTGCACTTATACGTTGCTCTGTGAGGTTGTGCTCGCGGGCATGTGAGAAAGTTGCCAGCGGGGCGGCGGCCAGGAAAGAGGTGTAGACGATGCGCTCGACCCCGGCAGCAATAGCAGCATCGATGGCGCTGTAGTGTTGCTCCACGCGGGTTGGCCCGTAGCCTGACACCAGGAACAGCGTCTGGACACCGCGGAGGGCTGCCCTCATGGATGCCCCATCTTCATAGGATGCCTGGACGATCTCAGCGCCAGGGAGTTTTGGGGCACGCGCGAGGTTTCTAACAAGCAGACGCTGAGGCTGGCCCAGGGTGGCGAGCCGGGTTGCCACTCTGCCTCCG
Source organism: Ktedonobacteraceae bacterium (assembly GCA_041499255.1). Classification (GTDB taxonomy): domain Bacteria; phylum Chloroflexota; class Ktedonobacteria; order Ktedonobacterales; family Ktedonobacteraceae; genus UBA11361. The sequence continues at coordinate 9,328 of JBGQJX010000040.1, forward strand.
AGCTGTCCTGTGGAGCCGGTCACTCCAATGAGAGGGATGGAAGTAGCCATAAGATGTTCCTTTCTGGAAAACAGTTTCCCTGTGAGGAATGGTTAGGAAGATCGGGATCTCCTTCACCGGTTTTTAGGTAGAGCGTCTTATCGTCATGAGAAAAGATCCTATGGGATAGAGTAATACGGAAGAGAATAGAGTGTCAACAGGCATGCCAATTCTCCAACTCTTGTACCCAATTTGTCATATTCAACAATGTCTCACGGGCATTATGGGCGACAAGCTTGAGCACGCTCATAGGCAATATCTTGCAGGGATGTGACAAAATGTAGATAACTATTGTGGTATTCCGTTTGCCATTGTCCCTCTTATACTGTTCACCCGGCGGGAGAATATAATGATCTGGAGAGTAGAAAAGCCAGCGAGGGCCGATAAATCGGCGGTGGCCGCGATAAATCAGGCCCTACGGTTGGCCGGATGATTTTGTTCATCTGCATCATTTAATTCCTACAGGAGGTTGATGTTCATGTTAGAACGCGCAAGACAGGGCAATCTCCGTTTCCTTGTTCCACTCGATGGCTCGCGGCTCGCGGCATCAGTGCTCCCTGCAGTTGAACAGCTTGCAGGCCGCTTTCACGCACTGGTGATATTGTTGCATATCATGGAGCAGCATCCTCCAACAACCATACATGGAGAGCAACACCTGTCGGATGCTGCCGAAGCGCAGGCCTATCTCGAAGAGGTTGCGACACAACTGCGTTCTTCTGCTATTGCGGTTGAAGTGCACGTGCACCAGGATAAAGGAACTAATGTAGCACGCAGTATCTTCCAGCATGCTCGGGAGATGAACTCGGACCTGGTCATCATGTGTACGCATGGTCATGGTGGACTACGAGGGTTCCTTTTTGGCAGCAATGCGCAGCAGTCGCTTCAGCAGGGCACGCAATCAATCCTGCTATTGTTTCCAGGGGAAAATGATGCCGTACCCCCTTTCAATCCTCAGCGTATCCTCGTCCCTCTCGATGGTACAGCCGCTCACGAACCAGCACTTCCTGCTGCCATTATGATAGCTCAAGCCTTCGGGGCGGAACTGCACCTTGTACTGGTCATCCCAACTCCTGGAACTCTTACCGGCGAGCAGGCCGCGTTAGGCATGATGCTTCCAACAACCATGCGGGCTGTCCTTGACCTATCACAAAAGGGCGCCGCGGACTACCTGGAACAGGTTGTTGCTCGCTGCAAAGTGGAAGGAGTCACAGCCCGGGCTGAAGTCCTGCGAGGTGAAGTAGTGCACGAGGTGCTCAATCTTGCCGCACGTTTGAACGTTGACTTGATCGTACTCGCTAGTCACGGGAGAACCGGCCTGGATGCTCTTCTGTCAGGAAGCGTGGCGCCGCGCATTACGGAGCGAAGAATTCGCCCGCTGTTATTGGTTCGAGCGGAAAAGTCTGAGGATGGGGGTAGCTGATTGGTTGCCCACTTACCCTGCTACATTTGTGCAATGCGCCCTGGAGGTTGCCGACTTTCTTGCGGCACTTCCTCAACTTCTGGAGCTACCATCGTATTGTTCACGATCTTCAGGGGATCAAGCGCCATACCTCAAAATGTCCTTGATCAGTAAATGGGTAATACCTTCCTGGTAGGCCCATGTTTTTTTCTCTTGCATCTTTGCTACTAATGGAGCAAAGATAGCTGGAAGGGTGCTGAGCATGTCTAACTCGTTTGGGCGAGGATGTGCTGTAGGAGGTCCGTCTTCTGGTGTGGATTGGAGGGCAAGGGTGTAGGAATCTGGGTCGAAACGCCAGGGGTAGCAGCGGGTAGGATAACGGGCCATGAGGTAGGCACAGATCTGTAGCCCTTTCAGGTCAAAATCGCCGCTATAAATGAGAATGTTGTCGGGAGATGCTGCTATGAATCTGTCTAGTAGCACCAACGCTGCTCTACTGGGCCAGCCTGAAGTGCAGACACAGGTGGGTAGAGGTTGATCTGATCTTAACTCCGAAACAACCTCTTCAAAAACTTGTGGATTCTCGATGACATAAATATTTGGGAGTGAGGGTGAACTATGCTGCCACTCAAGCAACTGGCTTAAAGGGAGGAGGAGTAATCGTTGACCTGCCACTACTGGAAGTTGGTCAGGAATACCGCTATGGAAGACAGCACTCGCAAGGTTGAAGACAGCGACGCTGGACGAAATGGTATCTACCAGTAGTCCAGCGTCGCTGTAGAGGCGGAGTTCTTGGGCACGGTCTCGTTGAGTCAGGGAAATATCCGTTGCATTCTGGCTTAGATCATTGAGGGCGAGCAGCAGGAGACGACCAGCGGGCCTGTCAAAATCAAGTGTGTGTGGGTTGCCGCTGGTACGTTGAGCAAAGAGCGCCAGCCGCTCGGGAGAATCGGGTTGAGGAGTTGGCGGCAATTGGTTTAGCAGGTTGGCGATGTAACGTACCAGTTGAAGTTGTCGCTCCTGTTCCTCTGCCCGCGCATTCTTGAAACGGGAGCAGAGCCACTCCTGGCCGTGCAAGCCTTGCTCCAGCCAGTATCGTCCGCGCGATTTTTCAGGAAGTTCTGCTGTGATCGATGTGAGGGCGGAGCGAAAATGAGCCTGGTGCGTGGCGTGGCTGGCTCGCTGCTCTGCACGGGTTATAAGTTCCTGGTTTGGGTAATAGGCACGTAGCATGTCGAGTAATGCGCAGTTGAAACTGTGCTCGAGGGCTTTTTCGACATCTATAAGTCTGACCTTGATTGTTGAATCGGGATAGAGAGGCTTGCCGAGAAAGCTAGCGATGTCGCGCCGCTCACTGGCAGTGGCATCCTGTAGGATAACCTGTCCTCCTACCTGCCCAACCTCGATATACTTCTCGTGCAGTTTGAATACCAGGCGGGTTAAACTCACCTGGTTGAAAAATTCCGCTGCTTTTTGAGCGTTTTGCGTGGCCTGTTGGCCTGGTTGATTGTTCACCTGTGGCTCGACTCCATAATAGCTTCTGGCTAGAGCGACTGGTTATCGCTCCAGAAAGAAGCTGAAGCTGTGGCGACAGGCGAGCCTTTTTCATGGATCATCAGGTATCTCGCGCAGGCAGGTATCTTCGCGCCTGTTCCGCTAATTTGTGGCCCGGTCATGATCCACTGGAAATCCTGCGAGACGAGGAACTCTATTATACGCTGTGTGTTGGCGATGCTCACTTTATCAAAAGCTTCGTCTAAGGCAAGTAACCTTGGCGCTCCGGGTGCGGCGCTGCGGTAAAGAGCGCCGAGAGCTGCAAAGAGCGGTACATACAGCGCAAAAAGCTGCTCAGCGCCACTACGAGTGCCGGCTACGCGATCGGTCAAACGCTGGCGTTGCCCGCCGATGGGTGTAACCAGGACGTCAAAGTGGAACCACTCACGGTAATCGAAGACTTGCTCTAAAGCGTCCATAAAGTTCATATCGGCATTCTCCTGCTGTCGCAGGCGTACCGAATCGATTTCCTGGCGGAACGCATGCATTAACGTTTCCGTCTCTTCCAGTGTCAGCGCTTGCGTTGGTTTGCGCAGAAGTTTGTAATGTTGCGCGAGGTGACTGCCTAATTTTGCCGGGTCATACTCGGCTGGCGGCTTCCACTGGAGGGCATAGTGTTCACCAATCATGGGGAGACCACTCAATACTTTATTGATTTGTTGTACCCACTCTTCAGCTTCGAAGATGGATGTACGAATGGCCTCCGCGATTTCGTGCAGGAGAAAATCCTCGAATAGCCTGGTTTCTTCCTGGTTGAGCAGCATTTTCTGCATCTCTATACGCTCACTCAAGAGCTCAAGTAGTGCGACTGCTTTGCATTTGTTTTCGTTCAGGAAGAGCACCAGACCCTGGTCATCCAGGTCTGGTCCATATTCTAGCAGGATCGGCTGCTCGCGATTGAATGAACGAGAGAGGGCATTGTAGGCATCGCGATAGGTCCCTTCCAATTGCTCTTTGCGCGTGGGGATGTCCCCTTCGCGAAGAGCACCGCCGAGTAAGCGCTGGGCCGCGCTGACATGTTTGCTTTCTTCCGCGAGTAATTGAGCGGCTACCAGTTCCTCCACCGGATAAGCTGCCAGCAGATCAAGAAAGTGTGCCAGCTTTTCACTGCGTTCAAATTGTGCCTGTTGAAGGCGCTCCTCTATTTCTGTTAGCTGGTTGGCAGTGTTATTGGCGCGCTCGTCAGCACGTATGAGGGTGGCTTTTGCCTCATCCAGATTTGTGGTGAGCGCTTCGTTTAGAACACGTAATGTTTGTAATCGTTCACTCAACTCCTCGGCGTTGGAAAATTCGGCGATACGTCGCAGTTCTTCTTCTTCTGCCTGTGCCTGTAACGCCTGATAGCGAATACGCTCGAATATCTGGGCTGTATTCGCCTCGTCGATTGCTGCCTGTGTCTGTGCTTCGCGCGCGCTGTGGGACTCTTCCCAGGTATTGATTAACCCTGCCAGTTGCGTTTGCAGCGATTGCGCCTGGTTTTTAAGTTTGATAACACCCAGCAGGGCATTCTGAACGCGCTGAGGATCACTGGCAAGGGCAGCGATGCCATTGCAATCGCGCTCTAAGCGGGCTGCCAGGTTGTTGAAGCTCTGGCGTGCCTCCTGTGTATGAAGATGCGCTTTCTGATAAGCGTTTCTGTTGCTGTCCAGGTTCAATTTTGCCTGCTCAAGTTCGGCGAAAATCTTCTCCAGGCCATTGTTGGGAAGGACCTTGCGTAACAGTGTCTGCTGCTCCTGTACCTTTGCTAACTGCGCTTCATAGTGCGCAATTTTCTGTGTAAGCGCTTGCAGTTCGTCGTCGAGTTGTTTAAGGTGCCTGGTAATTGCATCGAGTTCACGTTGGCGCACCATAAGTCGCGTGGCCTTGCCGATACAGTGGGCGCTACCACCTCCTGCCCGACCTGTGAGTAAGCCGTGTGTCCAGGCGCCATCGTTATTGAACGTGAACCTGGTTTCCCTGCCTGGTAGACTTTTTTCGCTTAGTGCCGCCAGAATAGTTGTGGCGATTGGTTCCCACTCTTCCCCCGAGGAGGTATTGACTGAAGTGTCGAAGCGTAGGCCGTAGAAGCTAGATGAACCCCGGTCGATTATTTGATGTCCCTTATTCTGTTCAATAGCCGGATGTTGAAGATCGATGAGCGCTTTGATGCCTTCAATATCCAGACGGCAATCGCTCAGACCTTCAGAGGCAAGCAAGGCGTCAGCAGCGGCAACTTGCGAAGGGAACACAACGAGGGCATCCAGGAGGCCAGCATCCTCAAGCATGTATTCGATACGACCCGCATGCTCGCTCTCGCGATCGATTTCTGGCGCAAAGTCAAGGAGCATGTAGAGTGGGTGGGCGATGATACCGTGCTCAGCAAGTTTCGTCCGAGCAATAGTGTGTCGTGGCGAGCGTAAGGGCGTGAACTCTGGTTCAGACAGTTTTTGCTCGTAGATGGCTTTGGCTTCTTCGATCTCGCGTATCATTCCCCCCTGTACTACTTGTAATTCATTCAGTTTCGCTTGCCGCTGGTTTGCTTCTTGAGATAATTCGCTTTCTATCTTGTCAATCGCCTGGCGATAGTGGTTCAGTATAAGGGCACATTCCTCGACCACGCGATCGGGTAAGGCATCATCTTCTACTATGTTGCCCATCTCGCCCTGTTGCAGCATCGATTCCCGCAATAGCTGCAGGAACTCCTGGGAAGTGAACGGCTCGAGCGTGCTGTTGAGCGTGAGCAGACTCTCGTTGAAGCGGTCCTCGACAGATTCAAAACGATTGCGTGATTGATCTAATTCCTGGAAGCGTGTTGCTTCGAGATTACGGGCATGGTGTATAGTTGTTTCCAGCTTCTCTCGCTGTCGATGTAATTCTTCAAGATGACGCAGCCAGGCAATACGCTCTTCTGACATCTCTCCTGGCAAGGATTGGATAATCAGGGGCACCGCTGACGCCGAGGTTGCTTCAGGGGAGATACTGCTGAGGTGGCGAAGCGCTTCATCTAATTGAAAAGCCGCGACTTCCCAGTAACTTTCCTCCATGGCCAGGGAGCTGAGTTCTCGCAGGTGTGAAATGCTTTCGGTTTTCATGGTCTCAAAGCGAGCCAACTGACGGCGGAGGCGCTCGGCGCTTATTTGTCTAGACTGGCGCGCGGCCTCCAGGCTCCGTTCTTGAAGCTGTACTTGCGCCTGTGCCTCGCGTGTACGCTCAGACGCAGTGGTCAGTTGTTTGGCGACCTGAAGGCCCTCGCTGGCCTCAAGAACCTTGATCTGGCTGTTTACCTGGTAATATTCTGCCTGGAGCGTTTGCGTGCGTTCTTCTGCTCTGCTGCGCTCATTGTCTGCTGTATGCAGGTCCTTGCGCAGCCTGTTGACACGGCTTTGTACGCTGTCCTCTACCAGTTGCGTGGCGATATATTCGCAGGCCGCCACCTGCGCTCGACTCAGCGCGAGATGTTGTTGTGCCCGGTGCAGGCGTTCGGCGGCACCGTACGCTTCCTGGATGCGTTCTTTTTCGGCCTGGATGGCATCGATACGTTCAATTGTGCCTATGACGTGTGAAGTTGTTTCACCGGAAATTTTGCGCAATGATTGTTTGAGGTAGTCATGGACTCGCGAAAAACTCAATTCGCTGCTCAGATTTGGGCGGCGTAATACCAACAACAGGTTAATGAGTTTTTGAAAATCTTTGACATCGTCAAAGCCAAACAGGTAGCGCGCTACCTGACGTTCATACTCGGCCTGGGAATCACAAATAATGCCGTGCCCCTCTAGTTGTTGTTTAAATCGGGCGTGGTCGAGGGCGCGTTTATCCTGCTTGCTGCCGGTTTCATAGACGGTGTGGAGATCATATCCCAGACGAGAGCCATCGGTAATCAAGAAGCGCAAAGGGCGTATGCGGTCACTGGCATTGATATTGCCTGCAAGGCTGATACCGATGGTCAGGAAACGCGTCTTTTCGCGCTCTCCGTTTTCCCAACGATGGCGGAATTCTGGTGCGATGGGAGGATTGTCAGGATCGCACCACTCGAATTCAAGCGCGATATAGGAGGTACGCCGCTCATGGCTGTAGGGCGTGGCTGATTCGTTGCCGCCGAGGACGTAGTACTCCATATGCCGTTCACGACCACCGAAGGTATCGAGGCGATTGGGACGGAGATCACCATCCAGGGCAAGCGGTAACGCGGCAGTGAGAACGGTTGATTTGCCGGAAGCGTTCTCACCTGCTAGGAAGAGTCGTCCATGAGGTATCTCAAATTCTTGCAGTCCGTAAAGCCAGAA
>JBGQJX010000041.1:0-16381 GCA_041499255.1 Ktedonobacteraceae bacterium
ACCATATTCGTTGCGCCCGGGCCGATAGACGAAGTACAGGCAAATGCCTGCAAGCGATTCCTGGTTTTCGCATAGGCCACTGCGGCATGCACCATAGCCTGTTCGTTGCGGGCCTGGTAGTAGCGAAACTCAGGCATCTGCTGCAGCGCCTGGCCGATTCCTGCAATATTGCCATGACCAAAGATACCAAAACACCCGGCGAAAAAGGGATGCTCTACACCATCGCGCTCCACGTACTGGTTCTTGAGAAATGTAATGATGGCCTGGGCCGTTGTTAAACGTTTCGTTGTCTGCTGATTCATAGTCGTCCTCTCATTGATCCAGCCACAGTGTAGCGCGCTAGAACCCACCGTGGCCTTGAATGAACGCCATCACCTCGTCGTAGGTAGGCATAAAATTGGCGCAGCCATGCTTGGTAACCAGGATTGCGCCGCAGGCATTTCCCAGGCGCGCGGCCTTGTACCAATCCCATCCCTTGACGAAGCCGTACAGGAAACCAGAGGCAAAAGCATCGCCAGCGCCCAGGATATTACTTACCTCCACGGGAAAGCCCGGCACATCGATCTGCGTGCTAAGCTTTCCGTTTGCAGCGAGATGCACCGAGGAACCTGCCGCGCCGCGTTTCTGGGCCAGCACTCGCGGTCCCAGGCCAAGTAGCGCCTGGATTGCAACGCTGATATCGCCGCTGACGTGTGCATCCGATATCTGAGAATGCGTCAAGCTGATCTGGCTCTGATCGGTCAGCATGGCTGCATTGATCTCGTCATCGGTGCCGACCACAATATCGACCAGGCGCAGTGCTGAGCGCAGTGTAACGCCGAAGGCACGAGCATCATGCCACTGGTCGGGACGAAAGTCGATATCCAGCATCACTGTCGTGCCCACCTGGCGAGCCACCTCAGCCGCGAAGAGCGTTGCGCTGCGGCTTGGTTCCTTACTCAAGCCCGTGCCGGTAATCAGCAAGGCGTGGCTATCGGCGATGGGCGTCGCCAGGACATCGTCGATAGTGAGTTCGATATCCGCACAATTCTCACGGTAGTAGGTCAATGGGAAGCGATCCGGCGGCTCGATGCCCAGCACAACCGCGCTTGAGCGCCGTCCCGGCTTGTGCGGGATGAAGCGAGTTTCCACCTTTTCATCTTGCAGAAAATGCAGGATAAAATTACCAACCTGGTCGTCCCCCACCGCTGTCAACAACGCTGACCGCAAACCCAGGCGACGCGTGCCGGCGCTGATATTGGTTGGGCATCCTCCAACATAAGCCGCGAAGCTAGTGATTTCTACAAACGGAGCGCCGATATCGTTGGAGTAAAGATCGATTGAAGATCGCCCCATCGTAATGACATCGTATGACCTGCTGGTTGTATCCATAGCATGCTCCTGTTTTTATCATATATGATGCGACACATCCCTCCTATCATCGCTGCTGACCGTAGGTACTTCCTTTCATCCGTCCTGAGCATTGCTAGACGCGCTGTAGAGTGCGGATGTATCCAGCACGTCGTCGTTGGACGGATGACTTTCAAACAGAAGCGCTACAAGAGAGCGGAGTTGCATTACCGCGATGGATAAGAGACTTAGTAGATTGGTACCCGTGGATCGCGCGAGCGATAGCTCTCTTTGACCCAGGAGTAGCGCTGGTCTTCACTGTTGGCAAGCGACTGGGCACTGCCGGCCAGGACATTGAGATAATAGGTGGTGTATCCCGGGGGGCTGCTTACCGGGTGGTAACCCTCGGGCACGAGCACGACATCGTTATTGCGCGCCAACAACACCGCGTCGATGGGGAAACCAGCGCGCTGCAACGGCGACTCGGGAGCAGTGTAAATACGTTGGAAGGCGAACCCTTCCGGGCGATCCAGCTTGTAGAAATAGACCTCCTCGAGATCAGCCTCCAGCAGGTTACCTGCATGATCGGTTTTGTGGACATCATGTTTATGCGGAGGATAACTCGACCAGTTACCACCAGGTGTGTAGACCTCCACTACGACGAGCCGGTGGCATGGGAAACCAGGCGGGATGATGTTGTTGATCTGTCGCGTAGCCTGATCGCCTCCACGTATCTCGATTTCGATGTCTCCCGGAGTGACAAGTAGTGGTTGATGATCCTGGTCAGTTGGTGCCAGGGCGACAGCATACTCGCAGGCGGTTTCAGCATGTACAGTCAACGACGTATGTCGCGGAAGATAGAGCGCGTACGGCAAACCATGGAAAACACTGTCTCGCTCGCCAATGTGTGACCATTGTCCACGGTCCGACTCGACACGAATGTGGCCGCTCAGGAGCACGATCGCCATCTCGTGATCGCCATCCGCGAATGTCCAGGAGCCCTGTGCATCAAGGCGGTGCAACTGAAAATGAATGTAGTCCCAGCCAGCCAGCTCTGGCGTCACCTCGACAACGATAGTAGATCCGGGAGTGTTGACGGGATGGACAATCAAGTTACTCTGGTCGTATTTTTGCATACATGGACTCCTCGTATAACTTACTACATCTGCCATCTGGATGGTGTTGCTAGTCACCTGCTTTCGGTTTCCCAGGCGAGTGTCGCAGTTCACTGAGAGTAACCATGCGCCCCGTCTGGCAGGCAAGTGTGGCGGCCACGCCAATCTCACAGGCAGCAAGCGCGTCAGCGCCACCAACTGATGGAGATTGACCATTACGCAGGCAATCTGCAAAGTGCTGAATCTCGGCACGGTAGGCATCGCCGAATCGCTCCGCCAGGTATGGCGTTACATCGTGCTGAGCGCCAGTGCGGGTGAACAGAACCACTGGAGTGTACTGGTGAACGCCGATCATCACTGCGCCCTCAGAGCCGAGCACCTCTGTCCGAATATCGTAACCATAGAATGCATTGCGGCTTACTTCGATATTGCCGAGCGCCCCGCTCAAAAAGCGTAAATTAATGACGGCATTGTCAATGTCGCCAGCTGACTCAAGACCCTTGCAAACGAGGGCGGCGCCTTCCGCTGTAACACGCTCCACTTCGCTGCCCATCAACCAGCGAGCGAGGTCGAAATCATGGATGGCCATATCGAGAATCAATCCACCATTCTTGGCAGGATCCATATAGCCTGCAGGTGGGCAAAACGGGTCGCGACTAAGCGACTTAAAGGTCACCGGGTACCCAATCTGTCCGCCAGCAATCAGTGTTTTGGCCTTCTGATACCCCGCGTCAAAGCGGCGCATGAAGCCGATCTGAAATGGCACTTGCGCTCGTGCGATGGCTTCCAATGCAGCGCGTGTCTCTTCGGGCGTCAAAGCCAATGGCTTCTCACAGAAAATCGCTTTGCCCGCGGCAGCAGCAGCAATAACCAGCTCATAGTGTGTGCTGGTTGGCGTAGCAATAACAACGGCATCCACTTCAGGAAACGCAATCAGCTCATGAGCATTGGCAAACATGTAGGGCACATGAAGTTCGTCAGCCAGCCGGCTTTTGGCCTGCTCGTTTGAGTCAGCAACCGCGTGCAGGCGAACCCCTGCTACCTGAGTCGCAAGTATGCGCGCATACAGTTGGCCCATCCTGCCAAGGCCGATTACACCTATCTTCAGCGGAGTAGACATAAGCAAGGGCCTCCTTTCGTGACTTTCTAACCATGTGCTAACGGTGCTGTGCTGGCACGTACTATGAGTGTTGGCGGCAACAGGTAGTTTTGCCCTGGACGATTATGCAACAAATCCAGCGTCACCTGGGCTGCAAGTCGTCCCAACTCTATCTTTGGTTGATGGATTGTAGTTAGTGGAGGCGTCACGTAGCTGGCCACCTCAATGTTGTCGAAACCGATGACACTCAGTTCCCCCGGCACTGCAATGCCCCGTTCCCGGCAAGCTATAAGCACACCAGTAGCGATCATATCGTTGTAGCAGAAAATAGCCGTGACTCCAGTATCAAGCAATTGCGGTAACGAGGTCCGTCCAGCAGCGACATCTTCCTCATGTGAGGCTTCTTTGCCGGGCGAGATTACTATCCACTCGTCATGAGATGCTACCCCGGCTACCGCCAGTGTGCTCTGATATCCCAGGAGGCGTTGATGGTTGGATCTTGGTCGATTGCTGGTGCCAATATAGCCAATTGAGCAATGCCCGAGTTGCAGCAGGTGTTCTACTGCAAGTTGCGCACCCTTACGATCATCAACGGAAACCCAGTGCAACAACCCTGCCTCTGATTCGGCCTGGCTGTTGATCAGAACAGTAGGTACTCGCATACGATCCAGGCGCACCTTATAATTACCGGTGATACGAGATGCCGCAACAATGATTCCATCAACCCGTCTGCGGCGAAAGGTTTCGATGATTGCCATCTCCTGGTCGGGGTCATTGTGAGAGGCGCTGAGGATCACGCTGAAGCCAGACGCGCGGGCCACTTCTTCGACGCCTTTCATAACGTCACCCCAAAATGGATCAGCAATCGACGTCACTACTAAGCCAATAGTGCTAGTTTGCCGCGTTTGCAGACTCTGTGCAATGGCATTAGGAGTATAGCCCATCTCATGTGCCAGGCGCTGAATGCGTTCTCGTACATCAACACTGATCAGCGCGCTGTTGCGAAGCGCGCGCGAGACTGTTGAATGTGAGACACCAGCAGCTCGGGCGATATCTTCAATTGATACCTCTTGCCGGCGCAAGTGATCCACCTTCCTTCGCTGAACGATAGGTACAACAGGATAGGTGTGGGTTATGCACACGTGTGCATAACCAAATATTAACATGATTAATGTATCTTTGTCAAGAGGAATATGGGCTATTTGTCATTCCTTATACCCTTGACAAGGAGTTATCTTATACTTACAATAGTGAATACCTGCTGTTCCTAAAGCAAGAGCAGAAAGTCTACCGGCAGAAATTACTCTCATAAAGAGGCCATTGTACAAATGAATCGAAGCACTCTCATCCAGCTACGGGATAACACGGTATTTTTACTCCGTACTTCCCAAATCCCTTTTCTTCATCCAGAACAACTTATGCCACATTTTCTGCTTGAATCTTTGCCTATCAACTTCTGTTGCCTCCCCTCCTGTTCTTGTTGTCCTCTGCGTTAGCCCTTTCACCAACGACGTACTGATGGTATTCCCGCATAGCTTCTACAGGGCACCCTATCTACCTGTCTAGAAGATTCCCTGGCGCCTGGAAAGCCTTGCTATCCCTTAGAGTACTTGATGTGATAAGGGTCAGATTGCTGCTGCTATCACATTCCATCCCCCTCTCTATGATCATTACCGGTTACAAGGAGAAAAAGAAGAATGACTTTCATCTACTATGAAGTATTTCCGGTTACATTAGTGTCAAAGCAGGCTGTATTCATTCGTCATCATCAAGAAAAACAGCTTCCTCCCTGGATAATTCCGAACTCGCCCAATATCCATCCAAACGATATTGTTCTTCACCACCTTGTCAACTTCCTTGGCGATGCCTTCGACCCGCGCCGAACAATTGTGCATTCGACCTCGTGGAGATATGAAGTTGAACGAGATCGCTTACTCCTCACCTATTTAGCTGTACTCCCTCAAGGAACCTGGTTAAAGCAGCGGCTAACATCTGAACTCATTCATATTGAGCCTATTGGAGCGATAGAAAAACGCTACGGTGACCATCTCTTCCCACCAGCACAGATTGAACGGCATTATGTACTGGGTCATGCGCTCGATCATCTTGCATCCTTGGCTACGTACGACCCGTCCATCCAGGCCGTTCTCGAACCCGAATGGAGAGAAGTCCTCAAAACGAGATTGCCTAAATCTGCAGGCTGCCTCCAAATAAGTTATAGCGGAGCCGAGAATAGGGAAAGGTTGCAAATAGGCAGCCACTTGTCAAAGGATAGTAGATAGCATACACTTACAGTAAGTCAACAACTCATCACCTTTAATTACCTGGACAAAGGACTCTTCTATGTCTGTCGCTACTCGCCTGCGTGAACTACTTGCTCAGCCGGGTCTGCTCGTTGCCCCCGGTGCTTACGACGCCCTCAGTGCGCGCCTCATTGCCCAGGCAGGATTTTCTGCCATATACATGACCGGCTTCGGCACAGCAGCCAGTGTGCTCGGTCAGCCTGACGTCGGACTCCTGACCATGAGCGAGATGGTGAGCCGGGCCGCAGCCCTCGCCACTGTTGTGGGCAATCGACCGCTCATCGCCGACGCTGATACAGGCTATGGCAACCCGATCAATGTGCGCCGCACCATACGCGAGTATGAGAGAGCAGGAGTGGCTGCCGTTCACCTCGAGGACCAGGTCTGGCCCAAGAAATGCGGCCACATGGAGGGCAAGCAGGTCATTCCCGTTGACGAGATGGTACAGAAAATACGCGCCGCCGTTGATGCGCGGCAGGACCCCGACTTCGTGATCATTGCGCGCACCGACGCCAACGCGGTGTACGGGCTTGAGGATGCCCTCAGCAGGGGACGCGCCTACCGTGAGGCTGGCGCCGATATCATCTTCATTGAGGCCCCTCGTTCCATAGAGGAACTGCGCACCATTGCTCAGGCATTTCCAGACGTGCCGTTACTCTATAATTGGGCGGAAAGCGGCAAGACACCACTACTATCTTTAGAGGAAATTCACGCGCTTGGTTTCAAACTCGTCATCTTCCCTGTCAGCTTGCTGTTCGCTGCAACCCATACCCTGCTCAGCCTGTTAGAGGTGCTCAAACAGGGGCAGACGCCAACCGCATTTGCCGAACACATGGTCACCTTCTCGCACTTCACTGATCAAATTGGATTGCCTGACATTCAGGTGTTAGAGCGCCGCTATGGCGTTCATCAATAATCATCTTACAAAGGAGAAATTGTACAATGGCCAACAACACTTTCCAAAAGTCGAGTATCACTACTGAGGCAGCCCAGCGTCTCATTGCAGCCGCCGAAGCAAAGGCCCGTGACATGGGCAAACCCATGTCTATCGCGGTCGTAGATGGCGATGGAACGCTCAAAGCATTCCATCGCATGGACGGCGCCCCACTCCTAAGCGTGGGAATTTCGCAGGACAAAGCCTATACAGCCATCAGCTTTGGCATGGCAACACATGAATGGTTCGAATTCATTAAGAATGATCCACCCTTGCTGCATGGTATCGTCAAGACGGAACGCTTGATCGTCTTTGGCGGAGGTTATCCGGTTCAAACTCAAGAGGGGATGATCGGCGGAATTGGCGTCAGTGGCGGACACTACACTGATGATATGGAGGTAGCGAAAGCTGGCCTGGCTGCACTGTAGTCAACTAAGCAGATGCGCATGTAAACCAGGAATGTGAGTATCATCGGCACGGGTTAATCTTGTGCCGATGATACTACACCACAAGAATATTCCCTTGAAACCACGGTTATATTCGTACTTCTCTCCTTTTAGCAGGTCACATGGAACAATCCAATCACCGCTCCCTTACTCTCGTTCCATGCCTCGATAGCCTGTGGCGTAGCAAACAACTCCACCTCGCACTGTTTCCGCTGGAAATAGCTCTCTGCTTCATCTGAAAGCCTGACCGAGTCATTCTGTCCTGTGCCAATGATGAGCCGTTTCGCTCCTTGTTCATAGAGGTACTTTGCTTCATCCAGCGAAATCACGTGCGATGTTCCGTAAACCGCCTTCGATAACTTTTTCTTCCGTTTCTTCACCTGGCCATCCAGGCGGATGAGCACATCATGCTCAAGGTTCTCACCCTCAATGGTGATCGAGCCAAAAGTTGTCTGATCGATATGAGGTTTCATCTCACCCCTCCTCCAGGTAGGGCATGCTCTTTGAGCACACGGGTTGAAATCTATGCTCTGATCATTATACCCTGAAAGTCCAGCTGATTTCCGCAACGTTTCAAGAGTCGATAAGAAGCCGAAGGCGACAACAGATCCCCTCATTACTGATACCACTTCGTGATATTGCACCCACAAAATTTTATTGATTTGTGATGCTTGCGTGCTTTAATAATGGTAGAAGTAAGTAGCGGTCAAAAAGGAATGGGGAGCCGATCACGAGGCAAGCCTCCTTTCGACCAATCCCTACCGCTCTTTCACAATTGATAGCGGCAACGAATTACCGGAAGGAAGGCGTAAGCATATGTGGAACACTATACATGGAACGAAACCGGCCGGTGTGAATGAGCATCCCTCAGGGCCGTTATCTCCTGTTCAGACTGATCTGATTGAGGAAAAAGATAAGAAGGTCCAGACGGAGATCGAGAAATGGGCATTTGAGGTCCATGAGGTTGCTCAGCACGAGGTCACACACAAAGAAGGACCACTTTCGATTGGTGGCAAAGAGCCACTACTCAAGAAGGTCTCAGAAGAAGTCACCCAAAAGGCAGAAGAAAAGTTACACGAAGCAATGGCAAAGCGTAGTTCGTCATAACGATACGGATTGGATAGTGGAAGTATCCACCATCCAATCCGTCCTCGTATTCACCTGGAAAGGGCAGAAAAATATGTTAGCGACAGATATCTCTGAGCAGACAATTGAGCAACAAACAGCATTGTCGCTGCAACGCCTATGGCCTCAGCTGGGTAGAGAGCTGCTAGCCATGGAATACGCTCTTACTAGTACCATAGGCACCAATGATCAGCCACTCACCTTAAAGGAAAGAACAGAAAAAAGACATAGAATCCGGGAAACAATCATTGCTCAACTTTATCGAGATGAAGAGAACCATACGCTCGATACACGATACCGTGCCTTGCTATTTGTAGAAAATGGCAGAGCAGGAGAAATTGTCGGCAATCCCTATTACACAGGGACAGGTGGAAAAAAACAGCAGCTCCCATACACAGGATTAGAGGGATACTATGCTGGCTCCGCAATGACCAAAGCACACCCCGGCTTGACACCGGCAGAAATTATACAGGAAGAGGCGAATATAGGCGTAGAATTGCTTGGCAACATCAAAAAACAATCTATCGATAATTATTCTTGGGCCAGCTTTGCCAAAATGAAAAGAGTGCTCGATGGCGGTGAAGCAGACCTGGAGAACTTAAGGCGCATAGGTTTACTCTGGTCGAAGGTTGTAAGAAGATTACACGTCAGGGTATATAGCAACCAGGAATTCGAAAGCACCTTATCAGAACAAATCGAACAGGCAGAGAAACTCCTTGGCACAACACCCGCCAGAACCAGGGAGGAAAAAAAGTTTAAAGACAAATTACAAGCAGAATATGAAAGACTGAAGAAAGAAAGAAACAACCTGAGCGAAGAGGAAAAAGAGCGCGAAAAAGAGGAAAGACGGAGAAGGGAAAGAATACGCCGCGAAAGGTTACAGGAATTCAAAACATTCCGGGAGGAGACATATAGCATATTAAAAGAGGCACAAGATTGTAAGTACGACATCAGTGTCCAGGATTCTAACTGGAAAGAAGCAAATATCATAGAGATGATTAGTGTACCAAAAAAATACGATAGGAATTATTATACGCCCTACGAGGTGAAGTTAACGCCAAAACAATTGGAGGGCTACCTGTTTCTTGCCAAGCTTGGTGAAATAGGAGGAGATCCTCTGACCAGAAGCGCTTTATTATCAGAATGACACTCCTGTCCCCCAAAGGGGGACAGGCTTCTTGTGTTAAGTTAAGAATTTGCAG
The DNA here is from genome assembly GCA_041499255.1 of Ktedonobacteraceae bacterium. Classification (GTDB taxonomy): domain Bacteria; phylum Chloroflexota; class Ktedonobacteria; order Ktedonobacterales; family Ktedonobacteraceae; genus UBA11361. The sequence continues at coordinate 9,554 of JBGQJX010000041.1, forward strand.
AGAGAATGCACCATAACATCCAAACTCGCAGTTAATGGTTATGAGGAGGGGGAGTCGGCGTGCCCGTTGGTTTTCCACTGCCGTTGCCACTCCCATGGCTACTAGTATTTCCGGTCCCGTCGCTGTTGCTATTATTTTTGCCAGGTTGGTAACCGGGGATATTTGTCTTAAGGCAGCTTGCTAAGGGCGTCGTGCCACAACTATTGAGCGCCTGAGCCAGGTAACTCAGCATATTATCACTCGTCAATTTGCTACTCGCGTTGGCTTTATCATGGGATGCCAGGTATCCCGCATAGGTCAGTAACATATCGATTTCGCCATAGCCAAATACACGTTTGGAAGAAACGGATGTACCACTGGGGGTTGTCCCTTTAAATGTCCCTTGATGCAGTGCGCAAATGGCCTGTATCACGGCGCCTTTGCTATCAGTGCTCAGTGCATATTTGCCTGCCAATTGCTGCGCTTCGGGAAGTCCCGGACAACTGTTACTGTGGCTTGCGCTGTCATTTTGCCTGCTGTTCTTATGGCTGGATACATCCAGTGTAGACGTGGTGGACGAGTGCGTGTGGGAGATCGAATGGACAATCGCTGATCCTGCCGGAGTCGCGGCAAATACCGCTGTCGCGCCTCCGACAAGCGCGACACTCACAATGGCAGCTACCAACAATTTTCCTTGCAACACATTCACGAATTTCATACAATGTCCTACTTTCATTCATCATATCGCGAAGACGAGTGCTATAGAAGATGCTTTAAGTTGATAAGGGGGGTGATGAAAACACCTTGCTATGCACCATCCTCACAGAGATAGTTGCAATACCTCACAATTGGTTACGGCTATACTTTATTTTGCCGGATTCCTCATGCCCCCTTAGACAAAAAGGCTATGCGATTGTTTTTTTGCTTGCCCGTAACTACAATGGGCCGGATTGCAACTTAAGTAATAGAGATCTTTGCATGCATGGGAGCTATTCATTTTCAATGGAGGCTATCAGCCGTCAACTCGACCTGGCACGACGAGGCGAATCCGAGGCGTTAAGCCAACTATATCGCCAGTTTCTTCCTGGCATATTTGGCTATATTGCCACTCGCGTGCCCGATCGGGCCACCGCGGAAGATCTTACCTCCGATGTGTTCTTAAAGATGATCGAAGGCGTCAGTCACTTGAGAGCCACTGACGAGGCAGGCTTTGCCGCGTGGCTTCTCCAGATTGCGCGTATCACTGTGGCAGGATATTATCGCAAGCGCGAACATCAGCCAGCACTTGTCTCTCTTGAACCAGGCGACCAGGAAGAAGAAGGGGTTGGAAACAGCGAGGCAAACCTCAGGAATTATCCGAGCCTGGATCCCGCTGAGAGAGCCGAATCACAAGATGAATGGAACTCGGTTGTCAAGGCAATCAATACACTGACAGAAGAGCAGCGCCAGGTATTGATTGGCCGACTGATACTTGGTTATGACGTAGCTACAGTTGCGCGCATGATCGGGAAAAAAGCCAACGCCGTCAAAGCCTTGCAATTTCGGGCACTGCAAAGCCTGCATCGTCAGTTGGGTAAGCAGGGCTACTCTGAGCGATTAAACCATGTGCATATACCCCAGCGGGGAGGGAAACCATGAAACCACTTTCTGAACGCCTTAACGATCGACTCGAGCGAGGAAGCAAGCGCTCCTGGAATGGCGGGGAGCCACCGGACTGGCTCACATCACCTCTCCAGGCGCCCAATCGTGATCCGGAAGTTGATGAACTGGTCACTCTAGCGAAGCATTTACAAACAAACCCTCATGTGCGCGCCAACCATGACTTCGCAGAGATGTTGGAAAAACGTTTGCTGATGCACCACGCGGTACTAAGCAGGAAGCCGCCTATGCGTCATTCGTTTTTCCCTCGGCTGTTGCGTTCTCGACCAGCCTTCAGTGTCGCATTGGCTATCTGCCTACTTGTACTCCTTTTAGGAACCAGCGTACTGATCGTAGCCGCACATGTTTCGAATCCTGATAATCCGCTCTACTTACTAAAACACTGGGAGCAACACGTACAGGTCTCCCTCGCGAATTCACCTGAAAACCGGGCAAAGTTGAATATAAAATTTGCCAGAGACTTGCTTCATTCGCTAGCTGATCTCGCTAATCCCACACATAAGGAAACCTATTACCAGGCGATTGCTGACCTCGATCAGCTGGTGAGTGGTGTAGCTAGCACCATTCAGGCGCTCCCTGCAGGGCCTGATCGTGAGCGCTTGTTAAACGATTTCACCAGCTTCAATGTCGAAGCACGTCATACCTTGCGAGGATTTTTACCGCAACTCGACGTGCCTGAACGCGTGATCACGACGGACGAATTGGGACGCCTCGGTGATCACGTACCCCACCTGCTGAGCACCGAGATTGTCCCGTCAGCGCATCCTAACGGGCAAGCCATCGTCAGCATTTCCGGAGACAACATACAACCGGGAGCACAATTGCTGGTGGATGGTCAGATAATGCAGGCACAAGGCTCATTCCAGGGCAACCTCTATGTTCTCACGACAAACTGGAGCGATAGCTGGCATCCACAGTACATCGGGATCCTGAACCCCGATGATACTGTTGCCCAGACAACCATGATTACATTGAAAGGCCCAAACGATGGCAATGGGAGTAGTGGCGCCGGCAACAGTGGGCAGCACGGGAATGGGAACAATAAAGGGAAACCCGATAAGACTCCTACGCCTCATCATTAACTGTATAACACAATACATTAGATGGTGAGCTTTGCGCTACCCTACAGAGCTCACCATACCTCTCGCTATCATTGCATGACAACCTGCTCTACCTCGCTCTTTTTGTAAAGCGATCGAGCCCAACTGACCGCTCGTTCCAATTCTCCAGTTTTTAGAGGACCATGCGTAGCAGTCACCAAAAAACTCACCGCTGGAAGCAAATGAGAGGCATCCCTCTTGTGTAGTTTCCTGGTCATCAGTTCGGCGGCAGAGCCGGTCAACCGTGAAGACATGTCGATACGTGTATCAAAGCAAGCGATTTCCAGGCGGCTCAGCGCTTCGGTTGGGATATATTCGAGCAAGGAGCGCATGGCCGGGGTTGGTCTCCACCCTTGGGTAGGACTTCCCAGAATCAGCAGATCCACTCCATCCAGATTGAGAGGATGCGTATGCTGAACACGGACGGTCTGCACCTGCCCGAATTCACACAGCGTATTGGCAATGGCCTCGGCAATCTGTTCGGTGTTACCGAATTCTGAATCATAGATTACCAATGTGTTCATAAATTCCTCCTTCTTAGAAAGAGGTTGAAGCAGCACGCGACGCATACATTCATCGCACCTTTTCTCGCGTGATGCTCATTACTTTCCACTATGGAGTGTAGTAGATACCTTTCACCATGCCATCACATTCCAGGCCCCTATCATCACATAGTTATCACAAGTCCATCTTTCCGCCATTACCTCTCTTTTTCATCTGTGTAGCAGGTTGGACCTGTTCCAGTTTGCCGGCTGATAGCCACAATTCAGGAAGTACGGGATGTTGCCCCGTTGCGCGCGACCGCAGCCGGACGGCTAATGTAGAGCCCGATGATATCGACCAGCAAGGAGGCTCCAGCCAGCACGCCGAACAACAGCGCCTCCGGGAGGACAATCCCAAAGAAGGTGTCCAGCGAATAGCTGCCGGGCCCGATGAGTCCCAGAGCGATGCTTACCGCCATCAGCACCAGGGTATACTCATAGCCACCCTTACTCATGAAGAAGCCTTTTTTCCAATGACTCTTGAACGTCGCCATGAACATCGCGCCGAAGATCCCCGCTGCTCCCAGGGGCGTCAAGAACCCAAGCGCGAGGGATACGCCGCCACCCACCTCCCCCAGGATCGCCAGGCTGACCCAGAGCCACACAGGCTTGTAGCCCTGTTGCGCGAATCCCTGCCTAAACCTGGCGAGACCAGAACCTCCGAACCAGCCAAAAAGCTTTTGCGTTCCGTGGGCGGCCAACGTCAAACCAACCACCACGCGGAGAAGGAGCAATCCTATGCTCATAGTAATTGTCATCTTTGCTCTTCCTTTCTCAATCGTTTGTCCCTTCTCAGGCCTTCGCTTTTAATTTTGAAAAGAATGAAAGTAGAATACATATGTTTTCCTCGGTAATCAAGCTTTCGTATAAAAATTGGCTTTATGCCTTGCTGTAAGAACTCACCTGCGGAAAAAGCGCTGTGTCAATATCCTATCACGACAGTCTCAGACATGATATCTTATGCAAAGTCATCCCTTGACACACTATACATATTATAGTAACTTTACTTGGTACAGTAAAGTAGAGTGCTTTCGAGGATCAGCAGTGGTCTCCGCTGCTGGTAAACAAGTATGTGCCACGCCTGGATCGCTAGAGCAAGAACACCTTGCCCCCTGCAACAAGCACTCCTGATCAATTCTTACAAGAAGCGGAGAATATATCGTTATGACATCTGAAGAGATACAAACCCTATTGTCAAAACCAAACAACGCCATTATCGGGATCAACCGGGCAGATGGAGGACCACAACTCACACCCGTCTGGTTTGCATGGGATGGCAAATCCTTTTTTTTCTCGACAACAACAGATCGCGCCAAGTATTTGAACCTCAAGCGAAACCCCTCCATCTCACTGATCGTCGATGATCTTGAAAGTCACAAATACGTTGTGGCGTATGGAAAAGCTGAGATTATTGAGCAAAATTTTGCTGAGCTCTCCCGCAAAGTTATCGAGAAATATGCTCCAGCAGGCCGGGCTGAACAGATGATACAGTCAGTGAATAACGACCCCAAACGTGTAATCGTCGTGTTACATCCAGAAAAGGTCCTAACCAACTGATTGACCTCCGTGTGAGGAGGGCTTTATAGCAACACCAGGCACATCGTTCTCGACCTATTGTTTTTGTCGTATGATGGAACACACAGAAACCAACAGCGTCTTGCCACACGGGAAGAATTCCTTCTTTGTGGCAACATCACACTCTGAGAACGATTGGAGCACGAGCATGAATCACTTTGATGAGCTACTCAATGAACTCAAGCAGCAAGAAGAGGAAATCCAGTTCGCGCGCTTTTCCAATGACGCCGCCCTGGAAGTCGGTATGGCCCTGGTGCAGGAGGCGCAAAAGCACAACGCCCACGTAACGGTAGATATCACCCGCAACGGCCAGCAGTTGTTCCACTTCGCTATGCAGGGAACCACCCTCGATAACGACGAATGGATTCGACGGAAAAACCGGGTCGTCACCCGCTTCGGGCACAGTTCGTACTACGTAGGCATCGCCTTGCAGCGCGCCGGGCAAACGATGGAAGAAAAATACCTGGTCTCTTCCCACGACTACGCTGCCCACGGAGGAGCCTTCCCCCTCATTATTCGCGGCGTCGGAGTCGTCGGCACCGTGACCGTCTCAGGCCTCCCGCAACAAGAGGACCATCAACTCGTTGTCTCAACGCTCCGCCAGTTCGTGGCGCGCGAAGCACAATAAGTCCCGGCTCCTGTTTTGGTATAGAAAACTCAGCCGCCTTGTAGTTAGTGATCGATTTGTGAGAAATATTCATCGCTATGATACCAAAGTGTGAGAGTGCTCAAGTATGATACAAGTGTTGCTGTCCAGGAAAAGTGAACTGGCAGCGTATAAAAAAGGAGCAGCATTATGACCCAAACAAATCCAAACACACCAGGAGCAGACCAGTTTCAAGGATACCGCGAAGAGTTTCAGGTAGTGGGTAAGGACATGGTCTCGACCGTGCAGCGGCTTATCCACGAGAGTAACACCCGTCGTATTATCATTAAGCACAACGGGCAGAGTGTCCTCGAAATCCCACTGACTGTTGGCCTCATCGGGACTCTTCTTGCGCCATGGCTGGCCGCAGTGGGAGCCTTAAGCGCGGTGCTGACCAACTGTACTATTGAGGTGGTTCGCACGGAATCCCCCACCGAGCCTCCCGCAAGCTAGAGCAAGCTGGAGGGAGAGATGCCCTCCTAGATGTGACGAAGTGGCCCCATTTGATCGGAGCAAATGTGAAATAGCCTGGCCGTTACGGCTGGCCGGGCTAGACATTATGCTCTGATCGCGTTGTTGGTTGCCCTGCCCTCTTAGGACCCATTGTCAAAGGAATGATAGGAATGAAAGACACTTCAGAGAGCCAGAGACTGGTCTTTGTGGTTCAGAAGCACAAAGCAACCACGCTGCACTATGACTTCCGCCTGGAGATCGGCGGTGTAATGCCCTCCTGGTCAATTCCCAAAGGACCGTCGCTTGACAACAGTGTGAAAAGACTGGCAATGCCAACAGAGGATCACTTGCTTGAATATCGACATTTCGAAGGAGTGATTGCAGAAGAAGCATACGGGGCAGGTCCGGTGATGGTCTGGGATGAAGGCACCTATACCCCTGAAATAGAAAAAGCCAGAGGTGTTTGGCAGGAGATTACCGGGAGAGCGGAGGCAGAAGATGTGATGCGCAAAGGTCTGGCAGCAGGAAACCTGAAATTCCGTCTCTACGGTAAAAAATTACAAGGCTCTTTCGCTTTGATTCGTACACGTGGCTTCGGCGGGAAAGTGTCCTGGCTTTTGATCAAACATAACGATGAGTTTGTTCAAAAGGGATATGATGCCAATACTTATGATTTCTCAGCTATCAGCAACCGCTCCATCGCTGAGATAGCAGTTGATCAAGCATCTACTCCTTCATAAATCGAGAGGTGACCATCCAGGATGGCCACCTCTCATTTTCAATCAATCGCTATCCGAACCCGTTACGGGATAACTATATCCTGCAACGTGACGGGATTATGCAAGGTATAATCCAGTTCATCGGATTGTTTCAC
>JBGQJX010000042.1:0-16146 GCA_041499255.1 Ktedonobacteraceae bacterium
GGTCCGATGACTACGACGACCTGGCCGCGATTTACAGTGAGATCAACGCCATTCAGAACGGTGAGGCTGCCGAAGCGTTTGACAACCTTCTCCGCACGTACCATCTCTCTCATACCATTTTGTTGCTGTTGAACACTCATAACTTATTTTCCTCATTTCTCCATTTCTCACTAGCGCCCACCGGCCAATGTACCTGCGTCGCCAGCGCGAGGTGAACCAAAGCCCAACATACGCGCCGCCCAGCCCTTATCGGAAAGTTCGGTTTTCAACCTGCGATTGGGATCCAGGCGATTCTCTATCAAGCCCTGGCAGTAACCCCAGATGGTGGTAAGAAGCAGGTACCAAACGGTGGCGACTATCAGGAGTTCAAAGATAACAAAGTTTTGCGAGCCGTAGACTTCAGCGGAACCTGTGAGTTCGAGTAAGCCAATAACGGAGGCAATGGAGGTGGTTTTGAGCATGTTATTAAATTCGTTGCCGAGCGGGGGGATGATCACACGAGCGGCCTGGGGCAAAATAATACGGCGCATAGCCAGGGCATAACGCATCCCCAAAGATTTGGCGGCTTCCATTTGCCCGACGTCCACAGAGGTAATACCAGCGCGTACGATTTCAGCCATGTACGCGCCTTCATTCAGTGAGAAGGCAACCAGGATACAGGCAAAATCGGGCAGCAGGTAATTGGGATTGTTGATGATTCTCGGCAATCCATCCCATAGCAGGAGGACCTGCACGAGGAGCGGGCTACCGCGGAAGAACCAGATGTAGGCGCCCGCAGGCATGGTAAGGACGCGATAACGCGACATGCGCATTAAGGCGAGAAAAAGGCCTAAAACGACACCGATGAGTTGGGAAACCACAGAGAGCCAGAGTGTTCGCCAGGCTGCAATAAGAAACAGGTGGTTAGGGTCGGCGAAGAGAAAGTGCCAGACAGTATCCCATTGAAACATGGGGAAGCCCTCCTTATAGAGTGTTCCGAGCTTCCCTTACAACTGGCTACAAGAGAGCAAGAGCGCCAGGAAGGGAAACTCGGAACGTAAAAGTTACTGCTCAGGCGAGGTTTGTGCGTCGATCGACCATAGTGATTGCCTCATTCGTCAAGCCCCACTTTTGAATGAGCTGACTGTAGGTGCCATCAGCCTTCAACTTGTCAAAGGCGGCTTTCACTGCGTTAAACATGGGGGCGTCATTCTTGCGAATGACGATGCCTTCCAATCCAGCGTTGATGACAGAACCACCAACGTCAAATTTACCCGGGTGCTGCTTGTTGTAGTAGTCTGTCACGGGTGAATCTTGAAAGGTAGCCACGACACGCTGATCGGCCAGCAATTGTATGACGGCTGTTTGATCTTGTAAAACGACCATTTTGATTTCAGACTTACCGGCTTTTTTACAGGCATCGCTGGCGGTTTGTAAGTCGGTCTGCTCAATAGTGCCAGTCTGCACACCAACACTTTGTCCGCAGAGGTCAGAAAGACTCTTGATATTCTTCGGATTGCCTGCTTGTACTAACAGTGATTCACCAGCATTGAAGTATGGCACGAAATCAACCTTCTTCTGGCGCTCTGGAGTAACACTGACGGCGGAGATCACGACATCGAAGCGCTTGTTGACCAGGTCATCGATGATGGTATCAAATTTTGTAGTGACAACATTCACTTGTAAGCCCATGTTCTTCGCTACGGCGGTGATGAGGTCTACATCAAAACCAGCAGCTTTATTGGTGGCGGCGTCGATATATTCCTGTGGAGCATACGTTGTATCACTGCCAACGGTTAAAACTCCCGGCACCCTCAGGTCAGGCGTTGGCGTCCCGCCGGGTGTAGTGGTTGTCGTTGTCGTTGTGGAACCACAAGCGGCAAGCAAGAGAGTGAGCACTAAAATAACACCTACAAGCAGCAGGCCTATGGGTGTATGGCGCCCCGGTTTGTTCGTAGTAGATATCACGTGGTTAACCTCCTCTGGGAAATAAAGAAACAGATTATCTGTAAAGGATTAAGAGTAGTGTAGCATAGTACCGATATAAGGTACAGAGCAAAGCCAGCTATCTTTCTCCTTTGTGTAAATACGTTTATTATGGTATTTGTATCACCAAAGCAAAAACATGTATAGCCCTATTTATCACAAGTCTGTGACAATGCGTAAATTACTGATGGGAAACACTGATTTTTCCCTGGCGTTATGTTACACTAACTATATAAAAGTGAGAATGATAGAACTTCTGCGGGTTCAGGTGGAGGGGAGAGGGATGAGGGGACACCGCCGACCCACCAGGAAGCAAGCCCCCTGTACCCTTTTTAAAAACGATTGAATGTAGGCAAGATCAGGAAGTGAGGTGGGAGGGGGAAGCACCCCCGCCCCGTCAGGGAGCAAACTCCATACACTTCCTTATATAGAGAACAGAACTTCTGTAGGGGAAGGATAATTATACGAGAGATGCTCTCACAAGAGGGTCGGGAGGTGAACTATGCCCATCGCATTTGATCGCAGCACCTGCTGTAATTTTAATGAAACTATTTCGCGTGAATGGCTCATAACAAACGAACTGGGAGGCTATGCAGCAGGGACAGTGGCAGGGGTACTAACGCGGATGCAGCATGGCTTGCTTGTAACATCGTCTCAAGACGGTCCGCAGCTTTTGTTAGCAAAAATTGATGAAGAGTTAGTCTTTGACGAGCGCAAGTACTACCTGGGCACCAACGAATACCGGGATGGGACACTTAACCCCGCTGGCTTTGTTCACCTTGAAACATTCCGTCTCGAAGAAGGGTTTCCTGTCTTTACATACCATCTTGGAGGCATCGATGGGATCGTGCTTGAAAAGCGGATCTGGATGCCCCGTGGTTATAATACAACGTACATTCAGTATCGCCTCCTGCGCAAAAATGAAGCAGGCAATGCAAACGGCCATCCACGTTGGAGTAGATATACAGGAGAACAACTCGCCAGAGAGTCTGGGCGCTATGTGGGAAATACCGCTCACCCGGAGGCCGCGCAGCAAATCCTTTCATTGACGCTGCTACCGTTTTCCGCTTATCGTCGCTATGATCAACCACAATATGGTAACAATGATTGGCATTTCCAGGTACAGGTACATAGTAATGCCCGGGATCGGCTCTCTGGTGAGCAGGATCAAGCAGAAGAAAGAAATCGCATACAACTGCCAAAAGGTGTTACAGGCTGTACAATTCGCGCCTGGGATGACGCTTCTCCCTATTCTATTTTTGCTGTCGGCCACCCGGACAGCCAGGTGACGTTTATTCCCACCGGAGTCTGGTACTGGAATTTCTTGCGCCGGCATGACCAGGCAGCTCATCGTCCCGCAATCGATGACCTCTATCTCCCAGGAGTAATTAAGGCAAAACTCTGGCCTGGCGAAGACTCGGTACTCACCATTATCGCCAGCGCCGAAGAATTATCTTCACTAACGCTTAGCCCTGGCCAGATTAAGCACTCCTACATGCGCAGTATAGAAGCGCAGCAGCAGCTTGCGAGCAGCATGTTACAACCACAACGCTACTTTGGTGAAGGGGGAGAAACAACGCATTACCCACAGTTACTTTCTCTGCCAGCGGATCGCGATGCGAGTATTGATAACGAAGAATATCTACGCTTATTGATCCAGGCAGCAGATCGTTACCTGGTGCACCGTGCGTTACCACGTAGCGAGCAAGCGCATAGAGGATCCTTTTTCTTACAGTCATATAAAATGATGCCGACCATCCTTGCCGACTACTTTGGCCAGAGAGACAGCACACGAGAAGCATTGATTGCCCTTCCAGGATTGACCCTTACGACGGGTCGTTTTGAGGAAGCACGAGACATATTGCGTAATTACGCGCGCTACTTTCAACAGGGTATGCTGCCTGATCGCCTGCCTTCAGCGAAGCAACCCCTGGAGGAGCGTGATTACGGCAGCGCCGATACCACTCTCTGGTATTTCTATGCGCTTGATCACTACATAAGAGCCACCCATGATTATCAACTTCTCGACGAACTGTATCAACAACTCGCTGAGAGCATCAACTGGCACATTCAGGGAACATATAATGCAACGCAGGTGGATGCTACCGATGGGCTATTGAGGACGGCGGGAAAATCGCTCACGTGCATGAATGACAGCAAGGCAGGGATTACCCGCGCCGGCAAGCCTGTTGAGGTGAATGCTCTCTGGTACCATGCTCTTTCGCTCATGCATGAGTGGTCCACACGGCGACAGCAAATTGGCAGTACCGGTAACCAATCACCTATGTTCTATCAAAAGCAGGCAGCGTTCTGTAAAGAACATTTTCTACAGCGCTTCTGGTACGCCGGCGGTGGTTATCTCTATGATGTCATCGATGGAGCCAAAGGAGATGATAACTCTCTCCGTCCCAATCAACTGTTGGCCCTGTCGCTGCGCCATCCTGTGCTGGATGATGAGCACCGTTATACTGTCTTTGAGCGTGTAACGCTGCAACTCTTGACACCACTCGGCCTACTTACTCTCGCTCCACAGGGGCAAGAAGCGCGCGCGAGACACGATGACCAGAATGAAAAATCCGACCGGCCAACAGAGCAAATTGTGATACAACCCTGGTTTATCGGCCCTTATATTGATGCTCTCTTCGCATTACAGTATTCCTATCCAGCAACGTCACGGACAGCAAGCGAGCACCGGTACCAGGACGATTCGTGGCAAAAAAGTCTCGCTTTACTGGGACCATTCCGCAAGGAGTTTAGCCGGGGGCTATTGGGAATGATCGGCGAGTATCCCGTGAACGATACATTAGAAGGGAGAGAACACAAAATTGCTTCCGTGCTGAGCATCGCCGAACTCTTGCGAGCCTATCATCTTTTTGTCCAGAAGCAAACCAGCCAGCCTTCTGTGAAGATAAGAAGCGACACGGTAACGACCGACAGGGTTTTAAGGACAGGGATGCAGAATGGCAGTACTTCTCACAAAGATGCTGTGAGGCAGGGGCAAAAGAGAAGCTGAAATGCTTTAGAACAAATATTATGTTGACTTCTACACATTTTTCCACCGAGTTATCCACAGACATTGTGGATAACTCATTTTTATGTAGCTCATTTCATGGTCATAGAGTTATCCCCACTAAGTGGGGATAACTTTTCCACATATTCCACATTAACCCAAATGAAAGAAACTTATCCACAATAAGTGGGGATAAGTTTTCCACAATATTCACAGTATTGGATTTGTTAGGAGTTATCCTCAAAAATTGGGGATAAGTTTTCCGCATCATCCACAATTTTGGGGATAAGAAATGATATTTTCCACAATTGTTGGGGATAAGTTTTCCACATCATCAATATTATTCGTAGTTTCCCTGAAGATGGGGCATAACAATTAAAACGTTGCATGACATGCGAATAAAGCGAATAAAGTGGATAAAGTGGCAATTAATGTGGAAAACTTTGTTTTTATGTGCAAAAGTGCTGGCAGATCATAATTTTTTAAATTGCGTACAGCAGCTCAACCATTATCGAAATGATCAGTTTGCCATGTTTCTCATCGAGTTTTTGAAAGCAAATAGTTATCCACAAAAAGAGGGGACAACTTATTCACATATGGCTAAAGTAGTGGATAAGCGTCAACAGATATCCCCAGCTTCTGTGCATAACTTATCCCCACAGTCTGTGTTCTGGGGATATCCCTGAAGCAGTTTTCGCTACTATCCCCAGGATGAACGTCTTTATCCACATTCTGTCCACCCAATTTCCAGGCTATGATGGGTTATCCACATGATTTATTGCGGCTATATAAGCTCGAAGAGAGGTTGAAAGAGAGAAAAAGCATGTAATAACTGCCCTACTTATCCACATATCCACAGCCCCTACTACTACGGTTTTATATTTTTATATTTAAATAAAGATTCTAATAGTAATATAGGGGCTGTGGATATGTGGATAAGTGGGCAAAATGGATTTCGTATCTGAAAGCTATACTTAATCGTAGTAAAAGATAGTACAATCGGGATATAAAATGAACAACTTTACACTTTAGCGCGGAAAAACGCGACTTTCTAGAATATCGTCCGTTATATGTGGTGTAGGACAAACTGAGCAACCTATCCCATTGATTCATTTGCTGAGGGACCTGGCATTATGTCTATTATCGAGTCAATCAAGGCAAAGATAGATGTGGCAGAAGAGATTGGCCTGGTTGTAGCCCTACAGAAATCGGGAAAGGCTTTGAAGGGCCTGTGCCCATTTCATAACGAGCGCACCCCCTCGTTCTATGTGTTCGCGGAGACACAAACCTGGCGTTGTTTTGGTTGTAATGAAGGCGGAGATATTTTCTCCTTCGTGCAGAAGCAGCAGAGCCTGGATTTTCGCGAGACGCTACATTACCTGGCCGAGAAGGCAGGTATCCAGATTGATGACTACAGTAGTCAAAATCCGGAGCAAGCGCGCGAAACAAGCGCTCTCAAAGAGCGGCTACGCAAACTCAATGAGGACGCGCTGTTATGGTTTCACCAGGCGTTATTGCGCTCGAAGGACGCGACTGAGGCTCGCGCGTATGTACAAAGTCGAGGTATCCTGGCCAATACGGTCGTTACGTTTAGCCTGGGCTACGCTCCCGACCGGCGGGACGCTTTAACGCATTACTTACTGGGAAGAGGCTATACAGAGCGCGAGTTGGTACAAGGGGGTCTCGCGCGAGATCGGGACGGTGGATTAGAGGGAACTGGTGGCGGGGTCTATGATTACTTTCGGCATCGCCTGGTCTTTCCTATACGGGACATACGAGGACGCGTGATAGGTTTTGGTGGGCGTGCCCTGGGCGACAACCAACCAAAGTACCTGAACTCGCCACAAACGCCATTGTTCGAGAAGAACAGCGTATTGTATGCCCTGGATATGGCCAGAGATGCTATTAAACACGAAAAACAAGTGGTGATAGTCGAGGGGTATGTGGATGCGGTCATTGCCCACCAGCATGGGACGAAACAAACAGTTGCTTGTATTGGCAGCGCGATCACTGAAAAGCACATTCAACAACTGAAAAAACTGACCAGGCAGGTGACGCTGGCCCTGGATCCAGACGCGGCAGGTGAAAGCGCCACCGAGCATGGTATCCAGGAAGCCCTAAAAACCTTTGATCGTATCGTTGTACCTGTACCACTGGCGACATCAAACCCTGCCGCGGGGAAGCGCAAGCGCTATGAACCGCGGGGCATGATTCGCCTGGAGGAGCAGGTCGACGCGGAGATCAATGTGCTACAACTGCCCGCGGGCGAAGACCCAGACGAGGTGATCAGGGAGAACGCAGCGCTCTGGGACTACGCGGTAGCTCATCCGGTGCCGCTGGTGGATTATTACTTCAGGGTCAAGACAACTGACCTCAATGTGAAAGAACCGGCGGGGAAAACTGAGGCGGCCAAACGGCTGTTACCCATCATAGGTATGATCAGCGATCGCGTCAAGAGAGATGCCTATATGCGGAAACTATCTGCGATGATCAGCATCGACGAGCGAACGCTCTTTGACGAGTTGCAGCGGGTGGTGAGGGGTCAGAAAACGACGAGTGTCATTGCGCAATTTTCAGCGCCAATGGGGCAAACACAAGCCAGTAGAAAAAACGGCGGTGTGTCTAAAAGCGGCGAACAGGGTCAGGCAATTACGGGATTTCCGGGCGAAGGCGGGGAAGCATCATATGTGGATGCGCGGGGCGCGCAGGAGGAAAAGGCGCGCGTTGCCGCCTGGGGACTTGACAATTGGAAGAGTAATAAGTTACAATGGGAGGACTACCTGATTGGGCTACTCCTGCACAATCCTGGTTTAAGTCGGCATGTTTGTGGTATAATAACTGATGGTGACTTTGCTGGGACTGACACGAGAGAGTTGTACCACATACTCAACTCTGTTTTCCAACGTGGCTCTTCCTCCTTACATGAACCCTTAGAACAATTAGTGCCTTCTGCGTTGCTGACAACAGTTATGAGAGCGCGGGAACGTATTGAGTCAGGGACTCCTCTAGATGGGGCGGGACAGATAAAATATGCTGTCCAATGTGCTACCCGGCTCAAGCGAACAAGTTTACTACAACAGAATAAAGAGTTACAGTATGTTCTGCGAGACGCACAAGATACTGGCGATGTTGCAAAGGAGCAACATACTCGGCTGCAACTGTTAGCAATTCATCAGCAGTTGCGCACAATTGATTCGGCAACGCATTTGCAGGGGTAGTGTAATCCTTAGCGTTCGATGTGTGCCGGTTTGGTTGAATATAATCAATAGCGGCAAAGTAGTGGAATCATCTTTACCACATTGGATCAGGAAACGGGATTTATCATTATTATACGTTTATTATCCTGGACCTGTTTTCTGTAGGGGGATGCCAAAATGGTGAATAGGGAACAAGAAGTGATTGATCGGGTACAAATTGAAAATGTTGTAAGTACGGAACCCTTAAGGGAGGTGTTCAGCATCGAGCCCTTTGAGGATTCCTTATTGCGTGGTACAGAACATGTGTTTGATATCGATACGATAGGTCATCATACCCAAGCTGCGGCGAGTGGAAGTCTTTTGACTCATGTCGATGAGCAAGGGTCGTTTGACCTGTTTTCTAAACTGCAGGACGAAGAGTCTATGGACGCCCTGGATTCGACGAAAGAGCCACCAGCAGACTGGGAGCCTGGCCCGGAAGATGAGGTAGATATCATGGCTAACGCGAAGTGGGACGATCTGCACGATGGCTTCGGAATCGTGGTTGCTGACCTGGAAAGTAGCCTGGACGATCCTGTGCGGATGTATCTCCGCGAGATTGGCCGTGTCCCCTTGCTTTCCGCCGAGGAAGAAGTACGATTGGCGCAGCGTATGGAGCGCGGGAAGATCGAGCGACTGAAGCCTATTCCCAACCGCCGTTACATCGATGATGGCGAGGAGGCCCAGCGCCGCCTGACCGAGGCGAATTTGCGCCTGGTGGTTAGCGTAGCAAAAAAGTATATTGGTCGCGGTATGAGCCTGCTGGACCTGATCCAGGAGGGAAATATTGGTCTGATTCGTGCCGTCGAGAAATTCGATTACACGAAAGGCTACAAGTTTAGTACGTATGCGACCTGGTGGATCCGCCAGGCTATCACGCGCGCCATTGCTGACCAGGCGCGCACAATTCGTATTCCTGTTCACATGGTGGAGACGATCAACCGCTTGATTCGCATCAGTCGCCGTTTGTTGCAGGACCTTGGGCGAGAGCCTACGTCCGAAGAGATTGCCGAGCAGATGGAGATTAGCGCGGAAAAGGTACGCGAGATCATCAAAGTCAGCCAGGAGCCTGTGAGCCTGGAGACTCCCATCGGTGAAGAGGACGATAGCCACCTGGGTGACTTTATCGAGGACCATACTGCGCTGGCGCCCGCTGACGCGGCCAGCCATCAACTGCTCAAGGAGCAGGTGGAGGATGTCCTTGATAGCTTGACCGAGCGTGAGCGCAAAGTACTGCAGTTGCGTTTCGGCCTTGACGATGGCCGTAGCCGCACCCTGGAAGAAGTTGGCAAAGAGTTTCACGTTACACGTGAGCGTATTCGCCAGATTGAGGCCAAGGCTTTGCGCAAGTTGCGCCATCCCAGCCGCAGCCGCAAGTTGAAGGATTACCTGGACTAGAAGTAA
This sequence comes from Ktedonobacteraceae bacterium, assembly GCA_041499255.1. GTDB lineage: Bacteria > Chloroflexota > Ktedonobacteria > Ktedonobacterales > Ktedonobacteraceae > UBA11361. The sequence goes on from JBGQJX010000042.1 coordinate 9,616, forward strand.
TAGTCAAAAGCAGGGGAGTTGCCCGTGAGGGTGGCCTCCCTGCTTTGTTTTATGCCAAATGTTGATCCTGGCTAGAGTGGCAGACCTTCTGGCGCGAAGCTAGCCGTGCGTAACGCTTGCTCAATCTGCTCGCGCTCGACGACCCGTACACGCTCTGGGCGAGGCCCACCGCGCTCACACTCGCTGATGAAGCTGGCCAGGTCAGCGACCCGGCTAGCATAGCCCCACTCATTGTCGTACCAACTCACGACATGGACCATCCGCTCCTCGCAAAGGAGAGCGGTCATCAAGCCATCCACGATGCTTGATCGACTATCACCACGGAAGTCACTGGAAACTAGCGGCAGGTCGGTATAGCCGAGGATGCCTGCCAGCGGCCCGAGAGCAGCCGCGGCGAAGGCGGCGTTGATCTCTGCCACGGTCGCCGCCTGTTCCAGTTCGGCCACCAGGTCAATGACCGAGACGGTGATGGTGGGCACGCGGTAGGAGACCCCGTGAAACTTGCCTGCCAGGGCCGGGATGACTTCGCCCAGCGCTATAGTGGCACCGGTCGTCGTCGGGATGATGTTTTCGGCACCCGCGCGAGCACGCCGTGGGTCCTTGTGACTGCGGTCAAGGATGCGCTGGTCATTGGTGTAGGCATGGATTGTGTTCATGATGCCAGAGCGAAGTCCAAAGTGTTCGTGCAGTATCTTGGAGACGAGCGCCAGAGCGTTAGTGGTGCAGGAAGCAGCAGAAATAACCTGATGCCTGGCCGGATCATAGTCGTGTTCGTTCACGCCAACCACCAGCGTCACATCGGCCCCCTTGCTCGGCGCGGTCACGAGCACGCGTTCTGCCCCAGCCAGCAGGTGTGCGGCTGCTTGATCCGCGGTGGTAAAGACGCCGGTGGCCTCAATCACCAGTTCAACCCCGAGTTCGCGCCATGGGATATCCAGCGGGTTGAGGTGCGAAACGATGCAGATGGATTGCCCGTCAATCGTGATCTGGCCGTCGCCTGCCTCCACACGACCACGGAAGGGTCCGTAGGTGGAGTCGAACTGAAAGAGGTGTGCGTTGATCGAGGCCTCGCCCCGATCGTTGATTGCTACTATGTCCAGGTCAACGCCGCGTGCCAGCGCGGAGCGAAGGACTAACCGACCAATGCGTCCAAATCCATTGATGCCAATCTTCATACAAATGCTCCTTACTTAGCACGGCTGCCGATTATAGCGATGATAGTTATCCTTGTACCATGTGTCTATGATGCGCCCATGCTATGATGATAGAAGGCATGATACATAAGAACAAGCCGCAATTCGCTATGCTGAACATAGATTGGAATCTATGAATGGATTGGTCACCTACAGGGCATCTCTAAGCCGCTTTTACTCTAAGATGGCAGCGATGTATTGCCGGGTCTCGACAGGTAAACAGTTCCTCCAGTGGACTTCTCCGCATACTTTGAGTGCGTGTTGTACTGCGCCGAGGCCAGCGTTGTATGTCGCGAGGGCTTTGGCGTAGGAACCGGCAAACATTTTCGTGTAATGCGCCATGAGTTGCGCGGCCCCCTTGAGAGCTTCGACCGGGTTCCAGGGGTCGATGCCAAGATGGGCTGCCGTCTCTGGCATAAACTGGGCAATGCCTTGCGCTCCCGATGGCGACAGCGCGTTAGGATCGAAGCCGCTTTCCCGGTTGATCTGGCGCACGAACAGGTCTGGAGGTATACCAGCGTCGATGGCATCTTGCCGTGCTATGGCAATATATGGGCTGACTTGCTGGTTTGTTGTATATGACATATCCCTTTGCGAGAAAAACGTACTGCTGGCAAGTACCGCATACAGGCAGCACAATGCAAGCAGTGACAAGATCACTATGCTTATGGAGACAATCAGCGGTTTGCGTTTGCGCATTATGATTCCAGCCGTTCTTTAGCAGTTTCTAAGTGAAGTATAACAACAGTATGTCACATGCTGATCGCGCAATTGTCGCAAATTTGTCGCAATCAGCGTTCACTTTGCGTTTCGCCTTGCCACAATTTTCGCATTTCCTCGCTGGTTGCCAGGAGCGTTTGCAAGGTGCCCTGAGCTTCTACTTTGCCATCTTTGAGGACGATGATGTGGTCGGCATGTTGGAAGACCAGGCGGCGGTGGGAGACGACGAGGTAGGTGCTTGCGCGGCTGGCGAAGAGTCGCTCCCAGAGCAATTGTTCCGTTTCTACGTCGAGGGCACTGGAGACATCATCGAAGACCAGCAATTCGGCGTCGCGTACCAGCATGCGCGCTATCGCGGTGCGCTGCGCCTGGCCGCCGGAGAGTTTGATGCCGCGCGTGCCAATCACAGTTTGCAGGCCGTTTTCCAGTTTCATAACATCTTTTTCCAGCACGGCGGTATGTATCGCTGCCGGCATATTAGCAGTTTCTTCCGGCAGGCCAAGGAGGATATTCTCTTGCAGGGTATTGCTGAAGAAATGAGGCACTTGAGGAGTGTAGGCACTATAGGGTGGCACGAAAAAGGTGGTGGGATCGTTTATGATGGTACTATTCCAGTGAATTGCTCCAGAATCTCTGGGCAACAGGCCCAGGAGCACCCGCAGCAGCGTTGTCTTGCCCGCTGCGACACGCCCTGTGATTACAGTAAGCGTTCCACGTTTCAGGCACAAATCAATGTTTTCGATGCCCTGTCCTGTTCCAGGATAGCAATAGCTTAACCTTGTGGCTTGCACTACTTCCAGGCGGTGTTTTTCTGTTTTGGATTGAAGAAGTATCTCTGGTGGCTGATGCCTGAGGTGGAGAGATGTGTGAGAAACTAATCTTCCCGCGGGTGCGCCGTGCAGGAGGTTTAGCATGCGCTCGAAGGAGACGCTTGTCTGGTTGTATTGAGCGATCAGCGTGCCAAAGGACTGGGTGAAGGCAGCAACAAAGGTCAGATAGTAGATGAAGAGAGCAATATCTCCTATGCCCAGGCGCGTGGTATGCAGGGTGAAGGCAGCAACAATGAGGATAAAGCCTCTGCCCAAACCGACAGTATTCTCAAAGATAGCGTCCAGCGCATCCGTCAACACGCGATCGGTGATCATACGCTGGCGACGATGATCATTGAGCTTGCGAAAATGCGCCACCACGTGTGCTTCGGCTCCGGCGACCTGAATAGCCTGTACGGCGGTAAAGATTTCGCCGATAAGGCTGGTTACGCGGGCTGTGGCTTCGCGGCTGGACTGGCGATACCCTCTGACCCGCGCCTGTGTGCGCTGCGCAATCACTACGACACAGACAAGAGGGACAAAAACGAGCAGAGTAATCTGTACGTTAATACGAAGTAACATAATCAAAGCGCCCAACGAGAACAAGAAGAGACCGATGGCGGCATATAACCAGCCGAACATATTAGCGACATGTTCCGTATCGTTCTGAAAACAGTTAATGGCCGCGCCTGCTGAACGTGGTACGGCCTGTGCGCCCGGTCGCTCAAGGATGCGCTCTAACATGTTACGACGCAGCAATGATTGGGTAATGAAGAAGGAGAGAGGCCGTATTATGCCACCCCCCAGTGTTACAATGTAGCGTGCTAAGGCTGTAGTGACAAGCAGTGCAATCACTTCCCAGAGCATGGGGCTCAGGTGCCTGCTGGTGGGCAGGATATTGAAAAACGTCTGGATGATATAGCCGAAAATCACGCGTGAGGAAAAGAAGAAGGCTGTGAAGAGGGCACTGATTAGAAAGACCCAGGGCTGGAAGCGCACAATGCGCCAGAGCAATTGGTAGGTTTTCATGCATTCACCTCACGTGCTGGATAAATCCGCATTCTACACCAGACTGTAGTAGATACGAGAAACGCGAAGATGGATCGCTGGCAACCTCTTCCCTCTGTCCGTATTCTAGAATGGATCCATCTTCTATCACCATGATTTCATCGACTCGTTGCAGGGTTGCCAGGCGATGCGCAATGATGATACCGGTCCGACCGGAGAAGAGTTTTATTATCGCGCGCTCGATGAGCTGTTCCGTGGCGGGGTCAAGCCGCGATGATGCCTCGTCCAGGATGACCAGCCCGGGATTCGCGAGAAGAACTCGCGTGAAGGCGAGCAGTTGTGCCTCACCAGCCGATAATCCCGCTCCATCAGACCCCAGTTCGCTATCTAATCCACCTGGCAAGGTGTTTAGCCACGCGGAGAGTCCTAAGTCATCAATCGCGGCCAATATTTGTGAGTCGGGGATGGCGCTGTTGAAGAAGGTCAGGTTATCGCGCACCGTGGCATGGAAAATCTGTACATCCTGCGTGACCATGCCAACGTGCTGGCGCACATCATGCAAGCGTACGTTCTTGATAGGCTCGTTACCAAGACATATCTCGCCCATTTGCGGGTCATAGAGGCGAAACAGGAGACGAGCGAGCGTTGTCTTGCCACTGCCAGTGCGCCCAACTATGCCCAGGAGGTTTCCTGGAGGCAAGTGAAATGAGACAGACTTGATGATGGCAGCACCAGGGCTGTAGCTAAATGATACATTATGGAACTCGACAGATAATGCGCCGGAGGGAAGCAAGGTGTTGCCATCATCGGCTAAGGCAGAATGGATAGAGAAGAGTTGTTCTATGCGCACCATACTTGCCTCCGCCTGTTGCAGGTCCTGCAATTGGGTTTGAATTTCGCCAATCGGTGTGGAAAGCAGGTCGGTGTAGGAGAAGATGAGGTAGACGGTGCCAACGGTGATCGCGCCTATGCTCCACAAGTAGGCGCCCAGAGTGAGAGACAACGCGGCGCCGAGAATGAAGACAAAGAGAAGCGTCCCTCCCATAAAGTAGTCCGCAAAGTTTGCTTTGGTGTTAATGGGGAGCCAGCGACGCAGCAAGAGGTAGAATTGCCGCATAATCGCGGCGGGCGCGCCATTGGCACCAATGTCTTCGGTGGCAGCAAGTTGCTCGCCCAGGAAGCTGGAAAACTCGGCATTGACCTGGCGTAGTTTCACGTAGTAAGGTACAACGCGACGTTGGATAAGGACCATGATGAGCAGCGCAATGGCGGCGAAAGCTGTCATTGTCACGCCCACACGCCAATCCACCAGGAAGAATAGCACCAGGATAGCGATGGCAAGCAGCGTGTTGTTGAGCAGGTGAAGAGTAAACTCTGAGAAGAAGTTGGAGAGGGCATCCACGTCGCCGTCGATACGCTCGAGCAACTCGCCTGGAGTATGTTCCTTGTGAAAAGACATGTCCAGCGAGAGGCAATGGGCCACGAGGTCGGCGCGCAACTGGTTGGTGGCTGTCCACGCGATATTCTCGCTGAAATAGGTGGTGGCTACAGAGACTCCGAGTTTCAGCAGGGCTACGCCAATGAATAACACACCTGCCATGATCAACGATGTGGTTGCCCCACCAGCCATGACAGTGTCGATGAAGTAGCGCAGTATCTGAGGGGCGAGTAGTTGGAGGCCGATACTGGTTAACAACAAGATTGCCAGCAGCAAGGTTCTGAGCCACTGAGGTTTGAGATAGGTCTTGAGCAATGTCAGGTAACGTTTTAGTGGGAGGAGCATGTTGTCTTCCTTTTCGCGTGACAAAACATTTCGGTGAAGCATTGTGAGTCCAGGGTAAGGATACTCAAAAAGGATACCCAAAAAGAGGCCAAAAAACATCGTTCGTTTGGACGATGCGTATTGCTTGACAAATACTGTATAATGAAGCTGTAAAGAGATGTTACATGTTTGTTATCCCTGACGATTTTGTGCGTAAAGCAAGCACTTTTCATGGCGAGGAAGGCATCGCCTGGATCGATCGGCTCCCCACCATCCTGGCAAACTGCGAGCAGCGTTGGAGACTCACCTTTGCTCCCCCCTTCGCTTACCAATCATACGCGTACCACTATATCGCCCCTGCCACGCGCGGCAATGGTACGGCTGTAGTCGTAAAGGTGCATGCTCCAACGGAAGAATTCACCCAGGAAGCGGAGGCGCTGCGGCTCTTTGATGGCCGTGGGATGGCGCGCTTGTTGGACTATGATATAAATGACAAGGTATTGCTGTTGGAGCGCCTGGAGCCGGGCACACCGCTCAGTGAATTGAAAGACGATGACGAGGCCACCTCTCAAGCTGCCGCTGTCATGCGACAGTTGTGGCGACCTGGCGCGCCAGGTCATCCGTTTCCCTCGGTTATCGACTGGGGGCGTGGTTTCCTGCGGCTGAGGCAGCACTACGAAGGTGGAAACGGCCCTTTCCCGGTAGCCCTGCTCGAAGAAGCAGAAACCCTCTATGCTGAACTGAGCGCCTCCATGACTGAACAAGTCCTGCTGCATGGTGACCTCCACCACGAGAACATCCTGGCAGCCAGGCGCACGCCCTGGCTGGCGATCGATCCCAAGAGCCTCATAGGCGAGCCGGCCTACGAGACGGGGGCGCTGTTACGCAATCGTTTGCCGGACCTGCGCGACGCTTCACAGGCAGTTCGCTTGCTCACGCGCCGCGTCGACCTGTTGGCCGAGTTGCTTGACCTTGATCGCGCGCGTATACGCAATTGGGCAGTGGCTCAGGCCGTGCTGAGCGCGTGGTGGACCATCGA
>JBGQJX010000043.1:0-16007 GCA_041499255.1 Ktedonobacteraceae bacterium
AGAAGTTCACCCCCTGCTTGCTAGCATGAGTAAGTCTTTACTTTTCGTCAAGAGATACCTGTACTACAGCTTAGCTTTAGCCATTTCATCTTTCAGAGCTGGCAACCTGGCGTTACGTTCACGCAGGTCTCCAATATAGGTTGTCCACTCGTCACTTCTACCCAACTTTTGATAGAGCCGTCGAATGCTTGTAAGATACTGGCATGCAATCTGGTAATTTTCGCGCCCTCGCCACTCGATGCGGGTTTCGACATATGCCTGATAAATCTCGATGGACTCCCGCGGGTGGCTGTCTTCAGCAGCTTTCGCGACCTCAATGCCAACATCGAAATTGTCAGAACCATAGGGTCCGTTCCTGCGGCTTTCCGTCTGCCTCTCAGCTTGCAGCAGTTGTAATGCGAGCTCAACCTGACCCTCGTCAAGGGCAATTTCGATCTGAAGTGCGGTAATGTGCGACTGCTGCACATAGGCCATGATCTCCGCCCGCACCGCCTCCCAGCGATCTATCTGTTGCGCAAGCTGACGTATCTCCCGGTAGCGCTCGATGGTTGCTGCACGTGGATATGCTCGAAACAGGCGCTGCGCCATATCTAATGCGTCTGCACTGGCTCCCCTGGCTTGATAACGCTCTTTCAGCCATTGCAGGAGCCGGGTATTGGGTTGGTACTCATCGTTGCCTCTCAATGAGTTCATTCGCCTTTGTGGTGACTTCCATTTTCAGCGATTCTGGGAGAGGAGATGTAGGTGTTTTGCACGGGTACATTGCCCAGCGGTTGATTTCCTTTGGCATCCAATTCCTCCTTGTCATGCAGGCATGTTTAGAGATTTCCTGAGTATGTCGATGACCAGCCAAACAACGCGCGTAATCGCTGGCCAGGATTGAACTTGAAGACCCAGCTTTCAGGCTCTGGGCGCACGTAAAAGCCGCCAAAACCTGGTAAGGTCACGCCTTTCCCATCTTTAAAGCTTTCATAGAGTGTTTCGACAACGCCATCTACCCAGGCCATTGCCGTTGCTTCGTCGGCATTCATCCGTGTAGCCAGCAGGCGAATGAAATCCTCTTTCTTGAGACGATCAGTCATCACATTTCTCCTTACAAACCGGCTGCCGTTAGTTCTTCCTTCAAGGTGCGGAGTCGACTATGCCGCTTACGCAACCAGGCGATGTAGAGTATCCAATGCTCAGTTTCATCCAATTTCTCGTAAAGAGATCGAATTTTTACCAGGTAGCTACACGCGACTTGATAATTGGATCGTCCATGTTCTTTGATGAGACGCTCAACATATTGCTGATAGAGGTCTATCGAAGCGCGCGGGTACGCCTCTTCCACACGTTCAGCAGCTTTAAGCGCGATTTTAGGAGCTAAAGCATAGTCGTACTTCCACTGATAACCTTCTATGCTAAAGGGTTTTGTAGCTTCTAGTAATTGGAGTGCTCGCTCAATATTTCCTTCATCGAGCGCGACCTCTATTAGAGTGGAGATGTTGTGGGTAGTTTCCAGGAACGCGAGTGCTGCTTGTCGCACCGCTTCCCAGTTTCCAAGTTGCATAGCGAGTTCGCGCATTTTCTGGTACTCTTCGAACCACGGCCGCTTATTAAAGATGAGCTGGGTCATCTCAAGTGCGGCAGCGAGATTGTTTTTCGCCAGGTAATGGTTTTTCAGCCATTCGGCGTTAATGGTGTACCTTTCCTGCTGCGCCTTTTCGTACATCATGCGCTCAACCGCAGCATTCTGCTCGTAATAGACAAAAAGGTCTGCAAGCTTCACCAAGTCCCAGCCATGAGCCTGACTGGCATCCTGAACAGCTTCATCCACCCGGTCCAGTTCCAGCAGCCGGGTGACTACTTCCTTGACGCTCTTTGTCTCGCGACCGATGCGCAAGAACTCCTCGTCGCTCAGTAGATCTGCCTCCAATGCTAACAAGAGGCCACCAATGCGCTTAAGGCGCCAATCGCTCTCCTGCTTGTTTTCCTGAAGCTCGGCAAGTGCAGTGCGAACCCAGTGCGCAACCAGGTGCTTTTCTTCAGGAGTAGTACCCTGGAAGAATTCAGGTGGAATATCCTTAGTCAGACCAAAGCCACCATGGTCTACATCAAAGCTATACACAGCAAAAATGTCCTCCAAAATCTGCTCGCGGAGGGCCTCATTTTCTCGTTCGCTCTCCAGGCAAGCGCCCAGGCCCTCGACACAATCTTGAATGACGCGCCCCAGCGCTCCATCCTCATCATGGTAGGAGAAGTAATGGCTGAGTGTTTGCATGGCTACCACTGCATAGATAGTTGCGGCGTTGGCATAGTCTCGCTGTCGAGCGTAGCGAGCGGCAGTAGCGGTAATCCCATAGAGATCGGACGAGATCCCATAGACAGCATCCCACTCGCGACCACCATGTCTAAAAGCTGCATCGACCTGGTGGCGATACTCTTCAGTGTCGATGGGTACACTTTTATAGCCAGAGAGAGGCAGCATGGTGAGTTGCCATTCCACCTCCGGCTGTTTCTGGAGTAACTGCTTGATGAGTGTAATCAACTGGGCTTTGCTCTGTCGTTCCAGGATGGTATCTATGTCGTCCATTTGCGTGAACGCTTCCGGCTGTATATTCCATGTAAGGAGCAATACAGCGACGTGCTCGCATCCGCGATTCCCATATACCGGTGCACCTGCTGAACAGGAGCAGAGGGCAGCAGTGATACCAGAATCATCAAATGTAACCTGTACGCGATATGGTTCAGGGAGTGAGCCAAAGCAATATGCCTTCAACATCATGCCTTGCTGCACCGGATCGACAATGGCTCCATCGCGAACATAGTGCTGGCCTTTCAGGAAGTTCTGTTCGCCTACGAAGGTGCGAATATCTTGCTCGGTTATAGTTGGTATGGTACTCACGTCCGGTCGGCCTGTTCTAAGGCGGCTAGAAAAGCCTCATATCGCTGGCGGCTGTATCCGGCACTCCCCTTCGCTTTGGTTTGTGAGAGGGCGTCACGTAGCCAACCAGCAATGACTTGGCACTCCTCGGGAGTGGTATTTCCTACCAGCAGACCGGGAATGTCTTCATCCAGGTCCATTCCGCTATCTGTATAGAAACGGTAGATGCCAAAAAGTACCCGTATGACGCGTAGCCGCATCTCCGGGTTGTCTTCTTCACCAGCAAAACAGGCGTCCAGCCCATCAACGCAGCTCATGAGAATGACACAAAACGCAACATACTCATCCCGATAGTCATTGAAGTGGTGAATAACCTCGTTCACCAGCACTTCGTAGATGGTGAGCGCTGCAGCAGAGTTCTCGTTTGCAACAAGCTCGTCGGCGATCGTCTTGATGGCCGTCAGTCTTCGCTGGACTTCACCACCTTTGCGCTTACGTTGATTGTCGTTTACTGACATCGCTGCCACTATCTGCCGCTGGTAGATCTTTGGGTCAATCGATACCTCCCGAGACGCGGCAGTTGGCAGCGGTGTCGTCAGCAACCATTCCAGGTCCGGCTCCTGGCGCAGCATGTGTGTAATGATGGCGATGAGTTCAGGTTTCTCGCGTTGTTCCAGGTTTTTCTTCAAGTTGTCCATATCTGTTTCCCCTATATGATGGATCTATCTTACCATAGGTGGCTAGAGAGAACTGCCGCGCTTTTCTTCTTGCCGCTTATATCGTATGCTGTGACTATATAACTCACAGCGTATGAGCAACCAGGAGAGGAGGAAGTATATGGCAAGACAGACGTCAAAAGGAATATGTGCCTTTTGCCATGGGGAGTTGAGTAAGTCAGCTATGACCAGACATCTGGAGACGTGCGAGCAAAGGACAATCACTGAAGCGAAAACAGAGAGTCGCCGGAAGGCACAGAAAATCAGGACATTCCATCTCTTGGTGGAAGGACGCGATCTCCCGATGTATTGGATGCACCTGGACGTGACAGCGAGTACCACGCTGGCAACCTTAGATCGCTTTCTCAGGGATACCTGGCTGGAGTGCTGCGGGCATCTGAGCGCCTTTGAAATTGGAGGCGTTCGCTATGCAGTCGACGCGGGAACGGATGATGGTTGGGATATGGAAGAGAAAAGTATGCGGGTGCGCTTAGACAGGGTCTTCAGTTCAGGACAAACCTGCTCCTATGAGTATGATTATGGCACGACGACAGAACTGAAGCTGAAGGTGATCGCAGAACGGGAGGCGGAAGCGAGAGGGAAAGCTATTCGGGTGCTTGCCAGGAATACACCGCAGGTGATCTTGTGCGAAGAGTGCGGCAAACCAGCCACGAATGTCTGCTCACAATGCATCTTTGACGGGAAAGGCTGGTTATGCGATGACTGCGCGGAGGACCACGAGTGCGGTGAAGAGATGCTCTTGCCAGTGGTCAACTCCCCCCGTGTGGGCATGTGCGCCTATACCGGATAAGATATTGCATCTATCTGGTGGCATACTTCTGCTGGAACTTTGGACTACTCTCAGCAAGAATGCGTAAAAATTGATATATTTTCGAATATATTCAAGTGGCGTTGCGCTTTGAGGGACTGCGCCTACTTGACACCTGGGGTTTACAGGGTACAATTACAAGACAGGTTCTTTCTAAAGAAGTATCTTGGGTAGCGCGTTTTAGAGTAATGGACAGAAGATGCCTCATGGAGAGGAAATCGTCCTGGCAGCACAATCTGAAGCGTGAGCGCCTATTGCGTGGATGGTCGCAAGAGGATGTAGCAGCTCGCATTGGAAGTGATCCCAAGACCGTTGGTCGATGGGAGCGCGGTCTCACTTTTCCTGGCCCCTACTTTCAACAGAGGCTTGTCGACCTTTTTGGCAAGGATGCCGAAGCATTGGGATTCATTACCAAACAGGAAGAAAGCCTTAGTCATGCCCCGACAGATAGCTACCACCACCTCTCAAACCAAGATTCGGCTGAGGTACTACATATTGATGATGGTGAGGGGCTAGTAACGGTTGTGTGGCCTCCCAATCTGCCCGATGAGTCTTATTATCCCTTGCCTGGTCGTGAGAGAGACCTGCATAACCTGTTGGCGGTCTTGCAAGACCCGCAGGGAGCTTTGATCATCACTATTGATGGGCTGGGTGGCCTGGGAAAAACCGCACTGGCTGTTGAACTTACTCGCCGTGCTCTGCACCAGAGGCTATTCAAGGGCGTCATTGGCGACAGCGCAAAACATGAGCTTTTTGCTGGAGGAGAAATTGTCAAAGTCAACGAAGCCACGCTCGATTTCGATGCTCTCCTGGATACCATTGCGCGACAATGCGGACGTTGGGAACTCACCACTTTACCACGCCAAGAGAAACGCGCCATGATTGCACAACTCCTGCAGCAACAGTGCTACCTTGTTTTGGTAGATAATCTCGAAACTGCTGAAAACGCCGATGCGCTCGTCTCTCACCTACGAAATCTGCTCGGCGTAAGCCGCGCCATTGTCACCAGCCGTAAACAAGTACGCCACGATTTTGTGCAAGCCCATGCCTTGAGAGAACTGACACAGGAAGATGCACTCTTCTTCTTACGCAAGGATCTGGAATTGCGCAGAGTGGAACAACTCATGCATGCCTCTGAAGAAAAGCTCGTCGAAATTCATAGGGTTACTGGTGGAGCGCCACTCGCTCTCAAGTTAGTCGTCTCTCAGGCCAGGTTTCTCGATCTGGACGTCATATTAAGACGACTGAGCAACGCCGGTAGTAAGCTCTACTCGTTCATCTACCGTCAGAGCTGGGAACAGCTCTCGCTCATCGCCCAAAAAATACTCATTTATATTGGTCGCACGGTAGTAACGACGATAGGTTGGGAAGAGCTAGCCACAGTAGGTATGGAGATCGCCGAAAGTGAAGAGCAGTTGCTAGCCTCCATTGATGAACTCGTGGCCTATTCCCTGCTGGAAGTCTCTCTTGCTGCCAATCGGGTACGCTACAGCACTCACCAACTGACGCGTCAGTTCGTCAACAGTGAATTGCCTGAACTATGGCGAGAGCAAGGACTGTTATGAGCTTCCCTCGGAAAGCTAACGTAGAGGTATCGAACCAGGCGGCCCAGTATTGGGCGTCATCACCTTTCTTGTCTGCTAAAGCTCGACTTCAGCTCGCTCGTTGCCACCAAGATCAGTATGACTGGTTGGATTCTGAATTTGCCAACCTGCGTGGATGCCAATCCTGGCTTGCTACCCAGAACGATCCATGGGAGATGCACCTCCTGCTCGAATATCTGCGTGTGCTTGCACCCTACCTTCAACAGCGAGGTCTTCAGGCTGAACTCGTGGGTTGGTGCGAGGCAGGGTTGCATGCAAGTGAGCTTGTGCAGCAACATGCTGGATGGGTGCTGTTCCTTCGCGGGCAGGCACAGAACGCACTTGGGCGGTGGAATGAGGCGAGCGGGAGCTTTCGAGCTGCGATCGAAGCGAGTGACCGAGAAGACCCACGAACACATGCCCGAGTCCTGCTTGCGCTCGGGCGCCTCCAGTTTAACCAGGGTGCGTATGAGATCGCTTTTGAGACGATGCGTACAGCTGAGACATGCCTCGCGCAGACAGGAGATGACGACCAGTTGATGACCGTTCGTTCAGAGATGGCGGCCTATCATCTCAATAAAGGAGACCTGGATAAGGCACTTTCCCTATACCTTGAAATAGATCGCCGGCGTCAATACGCCGGATCATCCGAACCATCGGATCATACACTGCTAATGCTCGGCGTAGTCTACCGAAAGAAGAAAGACTATGAGCGTGCTGCTGAGTATCTGCAACGGCTCCTTGATCGTGGGGAGGCGCAGCGGAGCCGTAGTATCACAGCTACCGCCGCTCACCATTTAGCTTGGGTCTATCTGAGCCAGGGAGACTTGCGCCATGCCCGAAGCTTGTGCGGCCGAGCGATCGTGCTCTACGAGGAAATTGGCGATGAGAGAGGCTTATCGGATGCCTATGAACAATTGGGATGTGTAGTACTGGCTGCTGGACAGGGCGGGGAGGCTGTACCACATCTCCAGAGATCGCTATTCATGCGTCGCCAGTTGCACAACCAACAAGGAGAAGCCAGCAGCTTACGTCACCTGGCGATTGCATACCTCACCATGGGTCACCTGGGAGCCGCTTTCAGACATGTGTGGCAAAGCCTGCTGATCTACCACCGTCTGGGTGTGCTCAGTCGCCAGCGCATAGTTAATATGCTTCGGGAACTCCTGACATGGGCAGTAGGACGGCGGCAATGGATAAAGTAACAGCCAGAGGCACACAGGTTGAGCTTGTCGTTTTCTTTCAACAGGTGTTGGACAAAGCGATCACCTCGCGTCTATCTTTTGCTCAAAGAGAATCCAACAACTATCAGGCCTTGGAGCATGAGTTGCCTAATCTCTGGGAAGTAGTGCAAAAAAGCCATCAGCGAAAAGCATGGAACATTGTATTGTCTTTTCAAGACGCACTTCGGCCCTTTCTCGATCGACGCGGGTACTGGTCACGGAGCCTTATTTTGAACGGCTGGGCCATTGAAGCTGCGCAAGCTCTTGCAGACGAAACCAGTGTACTACGTTTTACCCATGATCGGGCCGACGTCCTGCACCAACAGGGGAAGTATTACGAAGCAGAGAGCTTGTATCGGAGATGTGAAGCGGGCTATCATACGCTGGGAGAAGATGCTATGGCCATTAAAAGCCGCCACATGAGATCGCTAGCCGTACGCGCACAGGGACGGTTCATTGAAGCCAGGCAGTTATGTGAATCAACGATTCGGAAAGCCCACGAGTTAGGCCAGGATCAATGGCTTGCCCATCCCTGCTACGTTCTGGCGCTCCTCGCCCGCGACCGGGGGGATTTTCAAGAAGCGGTGCAATGGATAAGAGAAAGTCTTGTGCGCCTGACCGACACCGAGGAACTTGCTATGCTTGCGCAATGTCATCATTTCTTAGGGGAAGTTGCTCTTCTTCAGGGTGATCTGACCGAAGCGCGGGTAGAACTGGAGAGCAGCCTGTGGATGGGTCAGCAGATTGGGAGCCTGCGTCGCGTGGCAGCTACCAAGCGGCTGCTGGGCGACTTAGCGCGAGTCGAGGGAGACTATGAGCTAGCCGGGCAGAGGTACGATGAAGCCTTGGAGATAGCCAGCTGGCTCGGCGATCAGCCTGAAACGGGGCGACTGTTTATAGCGCAGGCGGAACTGATGATCAATCTGAAACAACCACGAAATGCAATACTGCTCCTCTCAGGAGCCATGGCTACCTACAAAGAAATTGGACATGCAAAAGGAGCAGCGAAAGCTGCACTCCTTTTGCTACGTCTCTACCTATGCCAGGGACAGGTATGGCGAGCACTAAAAGTGGCTCTGCTTGCCTTGAAGATGACGTATGCAGCAGGAGTGCTTCGCCCAGCTATCCTGCTGCGTCTACTGCGACAAGGAGCGTGGCGAAACTTACGCGGCGAGTAGTCAGTATATTATCAAGAAATAGGAGATATCTGATCTTGTTTGGGGCGGGGTTGGTGAAGTCACGCCCCAGCCCATGAGGAAGAGGTGAAAAAGATACAATCTCTTTATGAGAGGGGATAAGGACTCGTGCCAGTAAAAATAATTAGTGTAATTAACTATATAGTTAATTACACTAATTGTAATGGTGGCCGACGGGAGTCTGATTATCTCCAAGAAGGCCAGCGTGACAGGCAGACGCAACGAGCCACTGCTTTTCTACAGTTTGCTCTTGAACTTCTGCTGCCGGTTCTTCAAATTCTACGTCTGTATATGCGTCTGCGAGAGAAACGTGAACACCTAAGCTGTGTAACATGATTTCGTCGGAATGTTCAAAGGCGTCGTAAATCCACCTGCACACGGGCATCCCTATGCATGCTTCAGAAGGTCGGCGCATTTTTCGCCAATCATCATGCAGGTGATGCATGGATTGACACTGACCATGGTAGGGAATATCGATGCGTCTGCTATTCTCAGGCCTTGAACGCCTTTTACACGCAGCTGCGCATCAACAACCGTTAACGGGTTATGACTTTCTCCCATTCTGCAGGTGCCCGCTGGATGATATACCGTATTTGCGGTACGTCGTGCGTACTCAGACAGCTTTCGGTCGTTTTGTACTTCACGACCGGGTGCAAGTTCTCTTTTGATCCATCTTTTTAGCGCAGGTTGTCTGGCGATTCTTCGTGCGAGCTTCATTCCCTCGAGAAGAAGCGTTTCATCGTAGCCATTGCGATCGGTAAAGTAACGAAAGTCAATCAGGGGCGCATCTTTCGGATCGGGCGAACGCAGCCTTACGGTCCCTTCACTTTTAGCTCGGGGAACATTTGGTGTTATGGAAAATCCGTAGTGTGCTGTTGGATAGCCCAATGGAGCCGTGTTCCAGTCAAAAGGCACTAATCCGAAATGAAACATGACATCAGGAATGGGTGATGCGGGAAATATTTTGCCAAAGAGGCCGACTTCCCAGTATTGCGTCGTTTCATCTGGAACAGGACGCTTCGCCTCCCAGATGATCACTCCTTCGGGGTGATCGAGAAGATGCTCTCCAACGCCTGCTAGCTCTACTTTTACCGGAATACCTATCTCATCCAGGTGTTGGCGTGGACCAATACCTGATAATAAGAGTAATTTGGGCGTGTCGAAGGTTCCACAGCAAAGGACAATTTCTCTCCCGGCTACAAAAATGGCGGTATCCGTTTCAACCGCATAAGCGGCGTTGTGCTCATCTAGCACTATTTTGTTCACTATGGTATTGGTAAGCACAGCGAGGTTTTTGGTTGATGCAAGCATGGGGTGGATGTACGCCTGCGAGCTCGACTGACGGATTCCGTTCCGCGCATTCAATTGAAATACTCCGACTCCCTCGCGCAGTTCGCCCTCAGTATTAAAGGTAACCTGATCGAACCCGGCTTGTTGCGCTGCTTCTAGGAAAGCCTGACTCAAAGGATTGATGGCGGGGGTTTTTTCAATGTACACCTGTTCAAATACCTGATCAAAATAGCGTTGCGTCTCACGGGCGTTCCAACCCGCGCACCCTAATTGTTGCCAGGTATCCATATCATGCTGTGGTGCACGAAATGCGATGCACGAGTTATGAGAACTGCACCCCCCCAGGACACGTCCACGACTATGGCGGATCAGGGAATTTCCTCGTGCTTGTTGTTCGATGGTGTAGTTGTAATCGAGGTCCGTGCCCAACAGATTGGGCCAGTTTTTTACGGATAAAACCTGTGGATTTCCCTCGTCCGTAGGCCCGGCTTCAATAAGACAAACGGTAATGCCCGGGTTTTCTGCCAGCCTGGCCGCAACTACCGATCCTGCTGTTCCTGCCCCGACGATGATGTAATCATATTGCTGCTGTACTGCCATTGGTTAAGCCCAGGATGCCATGCCTCTTGAGAAGTCGATCGCCCGCCAATATTTCCCATGAAACGGGTCCGCCCGATTCGGTTACCAGGAGCGTCCATAAACAGGAGCGCACTGACCAAGCAGTTCTCCTACCGGAAGCATATCACCGGGCCGACGTTTAGCGCAAGAATAAGCTGAAATGAGCGATCCCCTTTTCCAATCACAAGAGGTTGCTTTGGCAGCGCTTCATAGGGCTGGATCGTCTCTTGTGAGACCCGAATCGGCTGGAATTTCCTGAAAATGATGGGCAGGAGCAGCTGATGCCGGGTCAACGTCTTGCTCAAGAACGCTCACTTGAGCAGGTGCGCGCTTCCCTGTGTGAAAAGGCCTTTACTGATCTGTGGGAGGAAGGGCGCATGCTGTCGCTGGACGACGTGTGGTCTGCACGCCACAGGCCACTTCCCCTTTGATGACGGCAAGCGAGACGAGACCGGACATAAACATGATAATGCCCCCTATCTGATTCCTGGTCAGTCGTTCATGGTACACACCGAGGCCGAATAGGATGACAGGCGTAAGAGATCAGGGACTAACCCGCTTCGAATTCCAGAGAATGGAAAGCCTTCAAGAAGCGCGAAAGAAGGCAAGAAGAAGACTAATCGCAGAAGAAGCATGAAGGTGCGCTAGAATGGACCAATGCTTCTCGCTGAAGTAGCTATGGCTCTTTTGTTGGCCTCAACCCCACCACTCGTTATGCCATGAGAACTCATCAAGAAGATCCATTCCACCGCCCCATTTGCCAAGGCTGCTCGCCCTTAGTTGGTGGCTTGGCCCGTCTCAATGATCTGCTGCGCGATAGTCTTGACGCGGTTGGAGGGGATCGCAAAACCGACGCCATTGGCAGGGGTGTTGAATTGAGGATCGATGGCTGTCGCTGTTGGGATACCAATCACCTCACCTTGCAAATTCACCAGTGCTCCCCCGCTATTGCCCGGGTTGATCGCGGCATCGGTCTGGATTGCATCGGAGATCGTTCCGACCGTGCGTCCTAAGGCGCTCACAATGCCACTGGTAACCGTTTGGGTGATGCCCAGAGGATTGCCAATCGCCAGAACCTCTTGCCCTGCATGCAATTGCGAGGAGTCCCCCAGCGTCGCCACGGTCAGCTTCCCCCTGGGGATCACCTTCAATACCGCCAGATCATCGGGGGCGGAAGCACCGACGAGTTGCGCCGGGAGTGCGGTGCCATCAGAGAGCACGACCTGGACCTGCCTGGCATGCTGGATCACATGATAATTGGTGATGATGTAGCCCCGCTGGTCGATAATCACCCCCGAGCCGATACCCAGTCCTTGTGCGGTCGCGACGTTCACCTGGACCACAGCGGGGCGTACCTTCGCCACCACCGCCTCGCGTACTGCGTCCAGGCTCACTTCCTGCGGGGGCGCCACCGTCGAGCCTGCAGGTGGAGTGGACGGTGAGCTGGTTGTATTCGCCGCACTTCTAGTGCCAAATTCCCAACCGGCGAACAGTCCCGTGCCAAAGACGATGGCGAGCAGCAGGACGAGTGCTAGAAGAGCTCCCGTGCGCAAGCGACTGCGAGGACGCTGAGGCGCTCCCGGCGGTAGAGACGCTGTCGCTGGGAACGCATTCGATGAAGTGAAGACAGTGTTTTCAGGCAGATTTGGCATAGAGTTACCCTCCTTGCACACGGTAGTTGTGCCAAGCTTCAAGAAGCTGAAGTCCCGGAGCATCGGTTGTACTGGCATATCCCAATGTCCAGCCTACTATACTGACCTCACAATGCCATCACAGACGAGGTGTTCAGATTCTCAACTCTGTCACAAATTCGGCATCCTTCATGACCCGTCCCTCGATGGAGAGAGTATAGTGGCAGTTCCTACTCCTAAAAAGGGATGTGCCTAACGCAGCGTTCCACGAACGCAACGTCGCCAGGACAAGGCGAGACTGCGAGCGATTGATTAAGATCAGGCCAAGATTGGCAATCACAGCAGCGTTGTTCCCTCAAGATTCTGCGTCGAAGTTGCATGAGCTACTATGCAAGATAGCTGTGAGCAGTTTGTGAAGAAGCAAGGGGTGAATGTGATACGTTTGCGACACTGCTCGTAGACAATATAGGTGAGAAGCATGCTCAAGGTTTCATACGAGAGCGGCAAAGGAGAATAATGCATGTCTGCGAAGAGGCATCGGTGTGTAGGGTTCCTGCTTTTCGTTGTTCTGTTGATGGCTCTGGCTGCCTGTGGTACGAACCAGCCGCCAAGAGAGCCGGGAGCGGCCTCGACTGGTACTCCTATCGCGCAGAAATGGACACCGATACTCTCCCCCACCCCGACATCCTGCTCGACGACCCCCACGGCCACGCCGACACCGGCCCCCACGGCCACGCCGACACCGATCCCCTCGCCTTCGCCGCAACGGACGACGACATCCACCAAACCGGGTGTGCCGCCAGCCCCCCTGCCTACCGGCAAGGTCATCCTCGTGAGCCTATCGGGGCAGTGGCTGTATGCTTACGGCAACAGTGCACTCGCGTTCGACAACGCGGTGGAAACGGGACGCCCGGATTTGCCAACACCCACTGGCACGTTTTCTGTCCTGGAGAAGCTGCGGGATGTGACCTTCACTTCGCCCTGGCCGCCGGGTTCGCCATACTATTATGAGCCGACATTCATCAACTACGCCTTACTGTTTAAGTCGGGCGGCTACTTCCTCCACGATGCATGGTGGCACGTGAAATTTGGGCCAGGAGGCAATGTGCCGCATCAACTGCCGGATGGGAGCTGGGAGACCGGGTCGCATGGGTGTGTAGGCATGCCGATCCCCGATGCAAGGCGGTTGTACGACTGGGCGCCTGTCGGCACCCCGGTCATCATTAGAGACTAATTACCCTATCCGTAAGGTTCCATAGGGGTCCTATCGATCGTGGTTGCCTGCCCTGTGCTGGCTACCGTGTTCCGTCACGATGAGACGTCTCGAACGTCATGTAGGTGCCTCACCCACCACCTTCACGAGGGCTCATTGCTCCCCATTCTTTACGTGAGAGTGCTAAAGCACGGCTACTTTATCTCGAGCACGGAAAGACCCTGTTCTCAAGCGTTCTTCCAGGGGATGTGTACTTCCATCATCAGTGGTTTAGGTTCGAGCAGTGTGGCCCTCACCATGGGACGCGGAACGAGGCTCACCTCAGGCTACAACGCTTTGGCCTTTTGCTCGCTTTAGCAGCATGCTGTTGTTCCGCCAGGTTAGCTCTTGTTCCTAAGAATCTCCATCAAATTCTAGCCGACTGCGTCGGCGATCTCATCGCGAGTGACACGGCGCACGTAGCCAGCACAGGGAATTTTCGGAAAATCTGCCCTGCTCACAATGTAAGATACTGAGGACTGCCTGTGAGTTCCAGTATTAATTTACCATCCGTGGTAGGAACGGTGCGTTTCACTCCAGTCATATTCGTGACCGTAACGGAAGATCCTTGAGCAGGAAGTGTCACTACATGTGGATTATTTGTCGTCCACAGCACCTGTTTCCTGGCAGCGCCATTCGCAAAAAGCAAAGCATAGTCGGCTTCAGAGGCTAAAGGCACTCGCCTGGCGAGGCGAAAGCCAGTGAGTTCGCTGGTCAGTGTCTGTGCCGCAAAGTAGCCCACCTTCGGTTGGCCGTTCCAGGTAATTATGCCAAAGTTCTGCTCCATCTGCTTCGGATCCGGCCCATCATCCTGCCAGTCATACCAGATGCTTAAGGGGAGATCGTTCAGCAGGTTGATGAGGAAGAGGCGCACGAAGTAGGCAGCTTGCTGCTCCGGGGAAACCCATGTCAACGAGTAGCCCCATTCACTGGAGATGATCGGCATGTTTTCCTTCCCCTTAGGGGCATAGAGGGCAATGAGGGTACGGAGACGGTGATAGTCGGAGGGAGCGCTTTCCGGTGGCCCAAGACGATACGGGTGAACGCTGATCGCATCCACAAGTGCTGGCAAGCCCAACACAAAACAGCGTTCAAGGAAATTCCAGGCCTCCTGGTATTTGGGCTCAAGGCCGGTCAGGGCAGGTGCAACAATGGTTGCGTTGGGATCAACCTGACGCATAGCCGAGATCGCCACCTTCGTGAGTGCCATGTAGGCGTCAGGATTCGGCTTCGGCTGCCAGAAGCGATCGAGATCCGGTTCATTCCAGATTTCCCACGCGATCCCGCGCCCCTTGAACTTCGCTGCGACCGCCGCAGCGAAACGCCCAAAAGCTTGCCGTGCTTCGTCTGTATGAGGCCCTACCACTGTAGATGGTGGTGAGGGGGTGTTATCATAGAGCGGGTTATTATAGGCCAGGATGCAGAGCGAACGAACGTCATGAGCGGCGAGCGCCCCAACTAAGCGTTCGTAGCTCGAAAAGTCGTAGTGACCTTTCTCTTGTTCGACAAGATTCCAAAGGAGGTCTAAGCGCACAAAGCGGAAACCGAGATCAGCAAGCCGTTCTATCTCTGCATTCGTATCGGACGCAGTATTGAAGTGAACATTGACGCCCAGGCCCAGTGGTACAATGGTATCCGGCAGACCCTGGGGCACGTGAACAGGCGTTGGTACCGGCGTCCTGCCTGAGTCAGTAAGTCCACCACAACCGGCAAGATAAGCACTTCCGATACCAGCCACCACGAAGGTGGTTTTCAAAAATGCTCGTCGTGTAAGCTGGAAGTTCGAGGGCGACCAGAAGGGATCACCTCTTCTATTGAGAAACTCACTCATAAAAACTTCGGTGTGGAGACCCATCCCCGTTCGCAAGATGGGAGGATACACCGCTCCTTTCCGTTCTTAATCAAAGTGTGCGATAAGAGTTCGTTAGGTTGGAAACGCTGCTGACTAAATGAATATTGGGAATCTGCAAAATATAGTGTAGATTGTCAATCTCACCATGTCATCACTAAGTGTGGCTAAGATATTAAAATGCCATCACAATTACACGATATTCCATTCCAAGCGTGTACTGGCTACTTGGTATATCTGTTCGGAAAATAGCCACGGTAATAACGATGTATCGTGCCTTGTGAAAAAGCTTAGCACGAGGGCAACCTCTACGTTCTCCCCACCACACTCCGCTCCATGCACAGCTCCAGGGCGCTGAGGCTCCCTGACAAGCTGGAACTCATCCGGGTTCTCGGCTCCATGCAGCGGCTGTCCTATGCAACTACACTTGAGTTGTCTCTCCTCGAGGAGATTGGTAACCGATCTCCAGAGCACGATAGAAGGCGAAGTATCCCAGAGTGGCACACAGCCCTGTAAAGATACCGATAACGCCCTGAGGGCCAGGGCTGTTAAAGTGAAGGGAAGGTGCCAGCGCCAGAAAGCGATTGCTCCAAAGGCGGTATGATCATATCTGTATCTCGAACCTTTCTTTTTTCTATGCCTTCTTCGCGTGCCTACTTGTGACACGGAAGATCCTATGCTGTACAATGTCGGGGAGGTGTCATCTACATGACAGGTTGACTATAATGCTTGATGTCAAAGGTCGCCAACTGCTGGATTTGATCGGAAATCCACGCAGCCCCTGGCTCTGATTGGCCGGCGGTTAACTCTCCGCGAGTCGGCATCCGTGCCTATACTGGATAAGTTCTTGTTCTAACGGGTGGCTTCCCTCTTGCAGGGACTTCGGCTATCACTGGCAAGAACACATGTAAGTTGATATACATGAGAGGTATTTTGGCGTAGACTGAAGAAACACAA
>JBGQJX010000044.1:0-15944 GCA_041499255.1 Ktedonobacteraceae bacterium
GTGGTCTCCAGACCCTCGTGGTCTGAGAAACCGCCCACCCAGAGGCGATAATTGAGGCAGTGAACCACCATATCGCTCGGGCGCAGCCCGGAAGCCCAGTAGGAACGGGCTGCGCATTCATTCATAAGGTTGCGATCATTGCGGGTGAGGGGAACATAGAGCGCGCGCCCCGTCGTACCGGAGGTTTTGTGCGTCCGAATCACCTGCTCCTGGCTGGTCGCCAGATAACTGCCAAAGGGAGGGTGTTCCTGCTGATCGCGGCGGCATTCGTCCTTCTCAGTAAAGGGGAGTAGTGGCAAATCGGCCACATCGCGAATGGCTTCGCGCTTCACACCAGCCTCAGCGAACTTGGCCTGATAAAAAGCAGAACATTTCCAGACATAATCAAGCTGAGTTCGCAGGTACTCATTCTCCAACCGGCGTAGTGTTGCCGGTTGCATAGTTTCCATTTCTTCATTCCAGTAAAGTCGCTCCATCCGGTTGACTCCTTCATGCTTAAGTGTTATTTCAGTCTATCATATAGTGGCAGAACTTGTACCTTGCTCAACCCATTTAGAGGATATGCGATGCACACACAACATCCATGCGTGGAAAGCATCTGATGAACGAGATTAGTTGGAAATCCGTCTGTGGGAAACCTGCGGGCAGGCAGTAATCTCTTCTACAGGCAAGAAGGTGCGTAGGGAGAGGGAGACTTCAGCGTAGAAGCCTCTCACAAGCCTGTGTCCTGTAATGGTTGAGCCAGTATAAAAATCGCATATCCAGTCACATCAACCCGCTGGTACACAATATGTTGTTGTACAACGAGGTTCATTAATGTCTGAATACGATTTTTGTCATTCTCTGGAAATACAAAAGCAGGGTTTGAGGATGCTTTGAGAATCTGCCGGTAAGGCAAATATCGATCATAGCCATGTATAAATGTGCCATTCGATATCTTGGTAACAGCGCAGATTATTTGTTCCTGGGAAGCAAAAACGACTTTGTTACATGTCCAATATTCTGAATAGAAACGTGTCACATGGAGACGTTCAAGATTTGTGATGATCTGGGTAAGTTGTTGATCCTGCTGCTGCGCACGTGGTATCTCCTGAATAGTGTACATCGTGCCGAGAAGCATTATTCCCCAGGCTCCTGCTAACACTACCGCGAAGAATGACATCTTGCAAGCGTTCAACCACATTGGCAACGATTGAATGTACCGTAATCCGCGCCACAAAGGCCACAGAACAGCAGGGAGCGACATCCAGAGAATGGTAAAGTAACGAGCGCTGTTATATTCATCGACGACCGGTGCAGAGCCCTTTACATACAACACAATCGTCAGGATTGCAGCACATCCAAGTAAGAGACGAGCTACATATTGAGCCTGTGAGTCCCTTCCAGCGTTTTCTTGATGACGCGCTCTCATTAGAGCGGCTATTGCAAGGCTAATAGAACACAAGAGCAACAAGCAATAGCCGAAGCTCCAACCATACATTGCATCTCGAAATGCATGAGTCGCCGTAGAAGACCACAAGGTAACAGCGTGAGCAAATCGACCACCGGTCATGGATGGAAGACTCACAAGTGCAGTTCTCATAATATGATTCAAGAGATTATCGTTGGGCGGTGTTCCCATTGTGGAAAGTCGCACATATGTTGACCATGAATTTTCACCAGTTGGTGAGGTGATGTTGTATTTGATGAGCGGAAAACCACCAATGACGAACCCAATGAGAAGTAGCCACAGACCCCATTTCAATATCTCTCTCCAGCAAAACACCACGAGCAAGATACCAGCAATGAGCAGATACGGCGCTATCAGAAGATTGCTCCATAAAGCCAGTCCTGATAAAATACCCCACAGAGAATAGAGGATGGCGCGTTTCCATCCTTTTTCGACCCTGCCAGAAGCCAGCGTAAAAGAGATTAATAGTACAAACACACCAAAGACATTGATCTCAGCAATGCCAGAAGCTACCAGTTGCCGGTCCAACATCAATTCTGTGCCTGGTACGAGAAATGCTATTGTGAGCAGTGCAAAACGAGGAGAGTAGATGCGATAGGTCAGGAAATATAATCCAATCAAGAAGAGAGCAAATAATCCAACCATCTCAATGCGCATCACAACCACAGATGGTCCAAAAATACGAAAGAGTACCGCGCCAAGATACGCTTCTGTTGCTCCCAGGTAGTTTTGCCCATAGAAAAAAACGGGATGTTCACCATTCTTCAAGATGTGGAGCGCCATAAGATGGTAGGTTGCTTCGTCGCTATCGGTAATAGGCCACCCCAGGCATGAAAGCACGATGCGAAATATGGTAGCAGAAGCGATAATCAGGCAAGCATAGAAATGATAAGTGTTTGGCTTCTTGAATACTTTAGCGAACATGGTACATTCTCCTCAGAAAAACCAAGGATTTCGCTGCTTTTGCAATACAGCCTCCCGCTCCTTGCGATGCCACTTGCGCGCAAACACAACTAGTTCGCGAAACGCTCGTGTTATGACCGAGAGTTTGGCGCCTGTAGCACGTCCCCCCCTGCGGGGTAAATGGTGTACACCAATCTGGGTATAGGTATAACCTGCCCTGGTAAACTTATACAGAATTTCTGTATTTATCATAGCGCCGCGTGTTTCCAGCCGATGCTCGTTGAAAAATGTAGAACGATAGAGTTTAAAAGCACAATCTACATCGCGTACACGCAGACCAAAAACAAGACGTACCAGCATTTTCCAGCCCCAGGCATTCAGCTTGCGCATCCACGTATCCTGGCGATCCACGCGATACCCCAGCACCGCATCGTACTCGTCAATTAGAGGGAAGAAACGCTCAAGATCATGTATATCAAACTGACCATCAGAATCCATAAAAAAGGCAAGTTCTTTGGTAATCGATTCGAAGCCACTGACCAAAGCAGCCCCATAACCCTGATTTTCCGGGTGATTGATAAGTCGAACACGGGGGCTAGTAGCAGCAATCTCTTCTACAATGGCTTTCGTCTGATCTTTGCTCCCATCGTTAACGACAATCACTTCGAAATCTTCAAGCCAGCCCGCCAGGGTAGTAACGACCCCCAGCACAGTGCCCGCGATCGCCACTTCTTCATTGTGGGCTGGTAGAATGACTGATAAACTGTAGTTAGTACGCGTAAGGATACCATTTGTCCCGGCCTTTTGTTGGTGCATATCATGGATCATTTCACCGACCTCTTCTATTATGTGCGGCCCTGCTGTATTCACCCCTTCTGGAATGTTTTTCTGACGCTCCCGTGGAGCATTTGCGAATACCCAGAGGCGCATACCAAAGAATGAGACAAAGAGCGTTACTGCAATTGCGCTCAATTTTGAAACATTGGCCCACAGTATATTGCTGCTGATCAGCGAATGAAGTGTCCTTGCTACTAGCCAGATGGTTACATCATTACAGACAATACCTATTACGTTGATGAAAGCGAAACGTACCACTTCTCCGCCAGTTGTTGAACGCTTGTGTTTGAATGTCCAATATTTGTTCAGGCTGAAACTATTCACAGCACCTACCGTATAGGCAAGCGAGTTATAAATGAGCAGGAGATTGGCGTTATGGGTTGGGAATAGCCAGAGAAGAAAATTCAGTGTGAGTATATCAAGCAGCGTATTAAGAATCCCCACCATACCAAAACGTACAAACTGCCCAAAGGCAGCATTGCCTCCACTTCCCCGGCGTTTCGCTTCCTTTTGGAGCGGTGGAAGTAATTCAACTGAAGTTGGTGTTTCAGACATTTTCACAAAAAAATGACTCCCTTCAGACCTGCTGAGAACGAAGCATCGGGTGCAAAGCGACGTTACAGGAATGGCTAATATAATTGCAACTACCCAAATAATAATTTACTACGTTTGAAGACGATTAGACATCTTACTTGTAACCACGTAAGAAAATATAGCCACGTCGTTACTACTTTTTGTTGAGTTGCGTTTTCTGTAATAGAAAACGTTAGCTGGTTGGAAATCGGGAATGCGGAGTTGGCTGCTCTTTTCAACCCCACACACTACCTCTATTATTTGTTGTTATATAGACCTTAGGAGCACACATGCATTCGTCACTTTACATTGAAAAACCGCTATAAGTCCCCTGTTCGTAAACAGTTTCCCTGGAAAATATGAATAATATGCTATGCTGTTTCTAACGGGACGCTGAATTATTTAGGAGCAATAATGGACACTTTTGATACCCAGGAAACAACTATTACTGACGATCAGAGCGATTGTACGTCTTCCAAACATCGCGATGAAGACACAAACTCACCAGCACTCACCCCTGGCAGGTTTGCTGCGCTCAAAGCTACTTCTTTGGAGTGGTACAGAGCTTTTAGAAGCATCTTCCCAGTCTATATTGGGGTGCATCTGGCCTTTCTGGTTATAAGTTGCCTGGCTTCCCTATTTGTTACGCATGACTTTGAGTGGAATTTCAATCTACCAATCTATACGCTATGGAATTCGTGGAATCACTGGGATACCGGACACTATCTAATCATTGCAACTCGTGGCTATTATGTGTATTATAGTACCGCATTTTTCCCCCTCTATCCCTTACTTGAACGAGTTGGTATGGTTTTCACCCATAATAATCCCTTCACGGCTGGTTTGTGGATCTCAAATATAGCTGGACTGTTTTTGTTGATGGTACTCTATCGCCTGGTGGAAGAAGATTTTGACCAGAAGCGAGCTTATCGTACAGTTCTTTATCTCTCTGTGTTTCCTACTTCCTTCTTCCTTGCGGCCGCTTATAATGAGTCGCTTTTCCTCTTACTCTCGCTCCTTAGCTTTTATGAGATGCGGCATGGCCGCTGGTGGCTGGCTGGACTCTTTGGTTTTCTCGCTGGCCTGACTCGTCCAGTGGGACTTTTCCTCTTGATCCCTTTCTGCTATGAATATCTGCTCCAACACAAGTTTCGCCTCAAAGACATTCGTTTCGATATCGCCAGTGGCGCACTTATTCCAGCCAGCATAGGTCTCTTTGCGCTTTACTGCTATTATCTCTTCAATGATCCACTGGCGTTCTCTCATGCACAGATATACTGGTATCATGTACTGCATGTTCCCTGGTACGCAATGTACAAATCACTATGGGTTATTCATCACCATGGCGGCTTTCTCAACTTTTACGTGCTGCGTAATCTAACTGACCTCCTGCCAGACCTGCTCTTTCTGGCATTGATCCTTGGGGCTTTTATTGGCCCGTGGAGATTCTCCAGAAATCTCTGGGCCTATTGTTTCTATGCCGTTGCGCTCTATATCTTCTTCCAACTCTTCCCGGTTGCAGGCACAGACCTCTTCCCTTTGCAATCGGTCTCGCGCTACCTGTTGGAGGTCTTTCCAGCATTCATTGTATTAGCGGGTATCAGCATCAAAAGTCGCACATTCAACATGAGTTATCTAATGGTTTCTATTGCAGTTCTCTTTTTCTTGCTGACTCAATTCTTGACAGGTCACTGGGTGTTGTAACTTCCGAAGCTTATGCTCTATTACAGAATTTGAAAGTGAGAAACCACTGAAGATGAAAAAAAAGTATATTCATCTAAATACATTCCTCTAATTTTCCTTGGTTGCCTATTCCTGATTATGATCTTCACCGTTTTTTTGGAAGCGAACAACTATGGTATCTGAATGGCTAAGATGGCTTTGATTTCTGCCACGGCTGTCAACCCACCCTGGAAAACACCAAACGCCACGCCTACTGTTCCCACAGTAGCACCACCAGCACCCGTGCCAACGCAATCGTTTATAGACCAGCAAATGGCTAATACCTGGGCCTACTTCCTGGGCACCAATGCTGCCCCCTATGACACAGGCATAGCCCGTGACTGGAAAGCCCTCTACCCAAGGATGGATGTGGGCAGCCCCCTGGGCATGGAAAAGGACAGTGTTGACTGGAAGGGACACCCCATTAAAGTACAGCTTTTTAGTAGTGGCATCAGGTGTGAACATGGCGTTACAGACCACATTTCACGCTGGTATGATCGTAATCATAAGCAGGTAGCATAATGATAAAGATATTCTCTAATATACTACATCGGTGGACATGTTACTGTACGTTCCCACCAACTCAAGTCCCTGACGAAGCCACACGCTGTGGGAACTGTGGGAGACCACGCTAATTATCAGGCACATATTCTATTAAATCGGCTACTTGCACGCCCAACGCATCGGCAATGCGTTCTAGCGTAAGCATAGATGGCTTATAATCTTCGTCATTCCATAGACGCCGTATGGTCTTAATTTCAACATCAGATTTACGGCTTAATTTTGATCTATTATACCCAAGATGTTCAGCAACCTGCTTCACTCGCAGCTTATAAGGCATGTTCTTCTTAACCAACATGTATTTCCCCCAATACTAGCAGAGTATTCCGTTGACAGGTAAGTCCACGCTACTGTATACTTTTTATGGTCTACCTTTTATACCCTAGTATAGCACAGTAGGAGCAAATCATGACAATAAAGCCCAACGTTGGAGATACAATTACCTACCGACTCAGACCCTCAGAAAACCCATGCAACCCACTGCGGTTATGGCATGGTGTGATTGAACATGTCTACGATGGGCGTGGCTATCCAGAATGGTATCGAGTACGATTAACCGATGAGGGCTATGCAGGCATTAGAGAACTAGTGTTGGGGTTTCAAGTGGTGGAAGGGGATGAGAGTGTGGTTGAGAAATAGTGTAGCGATTTGCAAACTATCTATTTTTCTTAATGTCAGGGGGGGCGGGATACTACTTGGTATCTGAATGGCTTGCTAGCAATTATCAAAAATTTACCGATAAGCAGAATCCTACGATAATGAGTTTGCCCGCTAAGGAGCAGGTAATGCTGTATCTTCCAACATCATTCTCTTTGAAGGGCACGAATCCAGATTTTTATATCGGGTCGATGAAGGATCATGTTGATACGTTTTTTCCAAATTACAGAATCATTCATACCGAGAGCATAGCTGGCCAGGTTCCGGCATGTGTGGTCAAGGTGAGACCCTGATAGAGCGGCTTTTCAGAAAGATTGAGACCTATGAAGTAGGCCTTCAATCCAGGTAAAGAACGGCAGTCCCAGAACTCTCACTGTGCGCCCAACCTGGCCGCATGATCAATCCGGGTGGCTCATAAAAAAGTTATAAATTGCCTGCGTTGCCCCTGGTCCCTGAGCATCAGTAAAAGTACTGCTGCTGCTGCCTCCCGACCAGGCATGTCCCATACCGTTGACTACCCAATATTCCTGTACCTCGTTGCCATGGTTGTCATTCCATGTGTCCACAGCATAGGAGTGCCCACCTGCTACCTGTCCATTGGTGACGCTCGCGGGAGCATGAAAGCTCGCATCGTAGGTATTCTGCGCCGCAAGATGATCCGTCTGCATCCACTGTCGCACGACTTGCTCCCCGTTAATAGGATTTACCAGGTAGTCGCTTGTTCCGTGAAAAATAATGGTTGGCACAACGCGAGCTACGCTACCCATAGCGTTATAAGCAAATTGCCCCTGCTGGATTGGATCAGGACCTCCCTGGCGTAATGCGGTGAGGGAATCATAGGGCGTCGTTGCAGCTTGATACTCCACCCCTGAATGAACGCCGATCGCTGCAAAGATATCTGGATAAGTGGCGCCCAGGATCACAGCCATCGAAGCGCCAGCCGAGAGACCTGCCACGTAGATACGGTGGGCATCTATCGTCCTCTGAGAGGTCATTTGTTCAACCGCCTGGACGATGCCTGCAATAATGGCCGGTTCTCCGTTCCCTCTGGATTGATCAGCAGGATCAAACCAGTTCCAACATTCATCCTGATTATACAAGATTGTCTGTTGTGGATAGACGACGACGAACTGTTTTTGATCTGCCAACTTATCCATTTGTGTACCAGCGGCAAAGTCCACTGCTGTTTGTGCGCATCCGTGTAACATGACAATCATGGGCACTGCTGTGCCAACCTGGTAGTTGGCAGGTGTGTAGACAAAATAGGGGCGACTACCAGCAGAGCCAGTGTATATGTACTGCTGCCATATACCGCTGCTGCTCGCCCGCACTTTGGGCAGCAAATGCAGTAAAAGGATTGGAATGAAAACGATGATGATGCCGCACATGAAGAGATGTCGCCAGTGCTTTAGAATAGTGCCGCCTCCTCTACCAACGATATCCATGTTATCCTCCTACATCAATCAATTATTCAGCACTTTATAGAACGCACTTCTTTGACTTTTTCTAATGATGCACTCATACGGAGCGCCAGTTGTACTACCCTCACTAGTAAAAATCAAACCATTCCTTCGTGTTGGTTAGGAGAAACGTTTCTTACATCATAATTGAGAGTGGGAGGGTCTATGAGCTTCGTACCATCTATGCAGAAGCAGCAGCGATCTCGTCCTGCAGTGGAGCAAGACCAAAACGCTTCTACTGCCCCTATTATACTCACCGGGAGAAGTCTCATTATCCTGGCGCTTGTGCGTATTTTCGTTGGCTACCTGTGGTTTCAGCAGTTGTTCTGGAAATTGCCTCCGGATTTCGCTGGCCTGCATAGGTATGTTGTGAGGGAAGGTCTGTACACCTTTGTCCCCGGTTATTCATGGATCATACAGCATATCTTCCTCCCGAACTTCATTCTCTTAGGCGCGGGGACATGGACAGCAGAGCTTCTCGTAGGTATCAGTCTTCTGCTGGGCATCTTCAGCCGTTTTGGAGCACTGCTCGCGACGCTGCTGGCGGTTCAACTATATGTTGGACTGGCCGTTGCCCCAGGTGAGTGGTACTGGACCTATGGCATGCTAGTGTTGCTCGGAATAGCTATGGCCGCCATTCCCGCGGGACGCCGTCTCGGTATCGATCAGTGGCTCGCTCCACGTTTACAAGCTGCTGGCGGTACCAACGGTATTGTCAGGCTATTGAGCTGGTTTGTATAAAGGAAAAGCAGGAGGCAATCAATGAACAACACTATCCTAAAAGGTTTCGTTGCTGGGCTGCTAGCAGGCCTTGTGCTGGCCGTGCTCTTCTTTGTTGACTATGGGCCAGGAGGACTCTTGCACGACCCGGCGCGCTGGCTCGCGCTTGACAGCCAGGACACGGGAAAGTTTGTTGGCTTCTTTCTTTTGATCGTCCTGGGCGGAGCGTTCGGATTGCTTTTTGGGTTGTTCCAGGTGAGAAGAGAGACAACGCTGGGGCATTCTCTCCTATTGGGAGTAGCGACGGGTGTACTTTTCTGGGCAATCATACCACTGCTCTTCGGGGTAATCATCAACCATTGGCAACTCAATGTGGGTAATTTCCTTATCTCATTTATCCCACTTCTGCTCTACGGTGCGCTCCTGGGAAGTTTCTCCTTTCAGATATCTCCAGGAGCCTATCGAACGCTACATACGTAAATCACTCGCATTCCGTATAGATTCGCTCTCTGATCATGACCGTTTCATCTGACTGGTTGATCAACTCACTCTCCGATTGGACAATACCCATATTCCTCCGGCTTTTTAATTGTGTATTCTTCGTGACACTATCTGTGTCTCTGGTGACACGAATGTGAGATACGTGTAGGAGAATTACAAAAAGGGAGGATTTATCAGAGGGTCAATATCATGAATAGTCAGCAACGGACACGAAAACGAGGGAATATCCCCTTGAGAGCAAATCGGTTCATCATCTCCTTGTTTCTACTCATCATAGTAGCAGGTTGTGGCGGAGGTCCTTATAACAACATACCCACGTCCACTCCTAAACCCGGAGTGACTCCTCAACCGTGTCCAACCGTCTCCAGTACCACGCCGTCTACCCCTACCCCAAGCCCGGTACTAAGCCCCACTCCGAGTCCGACACCTACGTCCATAAAGCCGACTCCTACACCTATAAAACCGACTCCTACACCCACGGCTGGGCCTTGCCAACCAGCACCAGGAGTGCATCCAGTGTCGCCTATAGAGGTCGACCAGGGAAACGCGAGCAATGCACGTATTGCGCTTACCTTCGACGCAGGAGGGCCTGTTGAGCCAGCTTCCAAAATCCTGGCTATTCTCGCAAAGTATGATCTGCATGTAACGTTCTTTATCACGGGCCAATGGGCGCAGCAATATCCCGATGTAGTACGCCAGATTTGGAATGCAGGCCACGAGATTGGCAATCATACCATGCATCATCCTGATTTGACGAAACTGTCCAATGACCAGATCTGTACTGAGCTCAATCAGGCTGAAGCTGTAATCTCTAACATAACGGGCCACACTACTCGCCCGTACTACCGGCCTCCTTACGGGGCACGCGATAACCGGGTTCGGCAGGTAACAGCGAACCTGGGATACCGTACCATCTACTGGACGATCGATACCATTGATTGGGACCCCAACACTACATCCCAGATGATTATCGATAGGGTTATTAATCATCTAAAGAACGGCGCAATTGTCCTTATGCATGTGGGAAGTCCTGTAGAAGCTGATACGCTTGATACACTCATCCCGATGATTAAGCAGCGCGGTTATCAGATAACGACGTTGACCGAGGTACTCCAATAAGGTACTTAAGCTATCCTGTCGACAAAGGTCTGCGCAAATTGCATGAACCGGTAGACATCGGCAAAATTCGTCACCAGACCAACGGAAATACGCAGTGCTCCTTGCTTGCGACCATCGATGATCTGGAGAAACTGGTCATAGGTCATGCGCTGCTTATCCTTAAAGCACTCGGCCAGGTCCTCCTCGGCAAAACCGAGGGCTATCTCGCGCACACCCGGATTGCAAAAGCACCCGCTGCGCACGGAGAGCGCACAGTTATTGGCCTCCTCCTGCATCGCGTAGCAATCCAGCAGATTGCTATTGGGATCGTAGAAATTGAAGGCAATTGTCCCTCCGCGCATCTGCATTGTGATCGGGCCGTAGATGCGCACCACTGGCTGGCTGTTGCTATGGCGCAGTGCCAGCAGATTGTCCAGTAGCCAGCCTGTTAAGCACATGACCCGCTCGTGGATCAGTTCAATCCCAATGCTCTCAATATATTTGAGCCCGATCTCCACTGCTGGCAGCATGAGATAATTGAGCGTGCCATCTTCGAAACCGCTTTCCCCGGGCGTCAGGTAAAATCCCGCCCCTGCGTCCCTGGCTGCAATGACCGAGGACATGGTGAGAGTACCGCCGGCATACCAGGGGCGATGCAGTTTGGCCAGCGCAGATCTCCGGGCGAGCAAGCAACCGACACCGGTGGGATAGCCGAAGATTTTATAGAACGAGATCGGGACAAAATCAGGATGCCACTTAGAGAGGTCCAGGCGATTGGTTGGAACAAAGGCCGCGCAATCCACGAGGACATCCCAGCCCCTGGCATGGGCCTCTTCAATCCATTCTAAGGGATGCTGCACGCCTGTGACATTGGACTGAGCAGGGTAGGCAAACAAGTTATGGTGTTCGGAGCGAGCCTGGTCGAGAGAACGAACCAGGAGATCCTCGTGTACCCGGAGATCGGGCGGCGCTATAGGCACGTACGTAAAGGTTGCTCCTTTGGCATGAGCAAACTCGCGGATGCCATTGACCGAGTTGTGGTTATCGAAGGTGAGCAGGTATTGCCCACCGGTGGCAAAGGGATACGATTCACCAACGAGCTTGAGGGCGCCGGTGGCATTTGAGGTGAAGATCACGGCATATTCATCAGGGGATGCATTGAAATATTCAAGGACGTAGCGGCGGGCGTGTTCATCCAGGTTGGTCATAGCCTGAGAGGTCGGATTCGTGGAGTGGGGATTGCCGAATACGTTATGGCGGAGTAATTCCATATGATCGCGAAGCTGAGATTCGGCATACTGCCCACCCCCAGTATAATCTAGGTAGACCTGCTGCTGCTGATCCAGGCGCGCATATTCTTTCGCACGCAGTTCATCCAGATAGTGAGTAGTATCAAAAGTGGGATACTTCTGCCTGAACGCAATGAATGCCTCTTCCATCGAGGCTAGTCGCACCGGCTCAGCGCTAACTGGAGCGCTTGCACCGTCACTTATCTGTTGCCCATTCAGTGGAGATAGGTTGGTTATGTCCACAGGCAAACTCCTTTCACTTGGAGGCAGTTTAAATCACTCTCAACACACTCAAAAAACCGCTATACATCTACATCTCTCCACCAGCTACAGCTACCAGCAAAGCCACTCGGTCTTCATCATGCAGGATTGTATCGCGTGTCGCATCGGGATCCGGGCGCGCATTGTTGATGAGCACGCGCATGTGGGGTGGCAGCATCCCAGCTTCATTAAGCAAGTACGGACGCGCACGCGGGTAGGTTGCAACCACCCTTTCCAATACCTGACCCAGTGTGATAGTAGATGTATCGAATGTTATATCGACGAGTGGCTGGCCGATGACGACTCGCGCTGCGCCATAGAGTGCAACGCTTACATACATGGCTCCCTCTTCCTTCAATACTATGCACAAGGCTGTTCTGCCCTTACCTTTCAATGTAGGGGCAGAGCAGCCAGAAAACCATTATCTCTCACTACAGAGCATATTGCTGGCGAACATAGGAGCCAATGCCAATAGCGTCGAGTTTGTCCATAGGAACGAGCATGTTTAGCTGCACAACGCCAGGCAAACGTCCAATCTCCACTCCGCCGGTGATTGTACAGCGATTGCGCACCTCTGCCAGCGTCATATGCAACACGTTAGCCGCGCGCTGCATAGCATTATCGGTCGCTTCGTTCAACGTTGGCCCGGTACCGATAAACTGCACAGGACCAGTACTGCGCTGCAATTTAACATTGTAGCGCTGAGCCAGGCGTTCACCTGCTGCCAGTTCCTCATTTGAGTAAGGGCGCGCGATGAACGGCAAATCCTCGGCCACGGGCAAGAGGATGGGACCATCTAACGCCAGGTTCTTGATGACATTGACACGGACGCGAGCCTCGGCGGTAATATCGGTGGTGTGCAGGCCTAGTTCGCCGTCGCCCTGGTTGGCGTGGCAATCACCAATATAAACACCGCCACCTTCGATTTTGACCGGGCAGATGAGTATCGCGCCCGGGCGGACTTCGTTGGTGTCGAGGTGCCCATCGGTCTTCACACGGTTGAGTGTTTCCAGCGTCATGCCATACGGGTGACGGGCTCCGACCAGGAAGTTGCCGAAGTCCCCGGCGTTGTGAGAGTCGGGCAGATCAGCACTTGGTGTTGTGCCGATATTCCCGATAAATGGACGCAGGCGCGCCAGCACTCCAGGAATAGTGTGAGGCTCAAAGAGAAGAATAGGATACTGGCGCGCATTCGGCGGGAGAGCCGCAACCTCGCGGGCGCGCTGCGCAAAATCGTGGGCATTGGCCGCATCCATCGTCAGGCCAACCTGGCTATCGTGGTCGAAAACGATAGTATATCCCTCCTCAAAACTGAATGGCTTGATGACTGTTCCGCACTTGACGCAGCGAATACAGTCCTCTCCCGTCCCTTCAACACGGCTGGCGGGCCACGCTGTGCCGCACCCCGGGCACTTCTTATCTACGAAAGGATCGTCGCCAAAAGCCGCCTTGTTCGTTACCATCGTACCAGAAGCAGTCGCCAGCGAGAGCACCCGCATAGACTCGATGGTGATAGCAAGGGCATCTCCCACTCGCGCCCCCTCTACAGCCACCGGTCGGGTCACCTCGTGCCCGCCATGGAACTCTGGTGTGATCATCGGTCCCCAGCAGCCGGGCGGAACAACACATCGGATATGTCCGCCATCCTTAATCGTCGCTGCAAAGCCCAGGCTTGGACCAACAAGCCCACCAGTATATTCATCTACAAAGACCTCATCCTTGATTCCGCTGTCCATTGTCTGCATGAGAGTTATCTCCTTTCGCCAAATTGGGAAAACAGATTATAGGCCATTATGGAGAAGCAACAATTATGGAGAAGCAACAATCCATAATGGCAACGAAAATACAAACAGGGAATTCCTCACCTCAAATTCTCTTCTCCATAATAACAATGTACTCAAGAGCAGTTCATTAGTCAACCTGAAACGTTAAAATCTCCTGCATATGACAACATTGTGAGGATTCTGTGTCTACCCGCGTAAAAACTCAACATCTTAACCAATTCTTAACCAGATCATAACCACTTCTCTCTTCCTGGCTTTCTTGCCTGTTGCGTATACTCACACCGAGTTATACTTGGTGCCATTTCCTTGTGTACAAACAATCTGCCTGTAAGTTTCCTTCTCGATCCACAACTTTATTATTTGAAAGTGAGACGAATCTATGCGTCTTCCCTCTCGCATCACGGCGAGCATCTCCCTGCTGGCCCTTCTCGCTCTCGTCAGCTCATTTATGCTCTATGGCCTGCTTTCATCCCGAAACGCTGCGCATGCTGCCGGTGTAACGCCCCATGGTGTCACAAAGGGTGTCCTCACCCCCTTTGCGGTCGTTGACCCCACAAAGATTACCTTGACTGGTGCAGCGGTCGCACCTGGTTCAGTACATCCAAGAAACGCGCGCCGGACCCACTACACGGGCGCGTCCGTTCATGCTCCGCTTGTGAGTTCCTCAAGCGCGGTGATTACATCCGCATCATTGCTCCAGGGTTTCAATGGAGTGAGTAGTCGCGATAGCGCAAAAACTAATTTTGGTGCGGAATTCGAGCCGCCTGACCAGGGGTTATGTGTTGGCAATGGCTTTGTAGTAGAGCCGGTCAACTCGGCCTACACCATCTATCGCGCCAATGGCACAGTTGTCGCGGGACCGTTCAATGTCAATAAACTCTTCGCGGAAGGTTTCAGACAATTTACCAGCGACCCACGCTGCTACTATGACAAGTCAAACAATACATGGTTCGCGACCATCCTCTTTATCAACAATACCAGCACGAGCGCACGCACCGATATCGCGGTGAATGCCTCCGGCGATCCCACTAAGCCCTGGACGGTATACCACCTGGATGCGACCAATGACGGTAGCAACGGTACACCCAACCATCCCGGCTGCCCCTGCTTAGGCGATCAGCCTACACTGGGCATCGACCAGTTCAATCTGTATATCACCACGAACGAGTTCTCAATACTTGGCCCTCAGTTCAATGGCGCGCAAATCTATGCCATCTCGAAACCAGACCTGGTTTCGTTAAATAAACACGCTCACTTTGTGCATTTTGATAATCTCAATATTGGCGGCACAATTGCGACCAGCGTACAGCCCGCCATTAGCAACGGCTCACCAAACGCGGAGTACTTTTTGAATTCGTTGGATCCAAATGGCACCACCGACACTCGCGTTGGCGTCTGGGCCATAACCAATCGCGTGGCTGTATGGAAGGGCGGTATCCCCACCCTCTCCAGTACCGTTCTCACCTCCGAGACGTACGGTGTGCCGCCCGGCGCGGCGCAAAAAGGTGCGACCAGCCTGCTTGATGCCGGTGATGATCGTATGCAGCAGACGCAGTTCATCAACGGCAACATATGGGGCGCTTTAGATACCATTGTAACGATTGCCGGTGATACGGCGCCGCGCGCCGGAGCAGCCTGGTTTGAAGTACATCCCAGCCTCGATAACGCGGGTATGCTCTCTAATAGCACCAGTTTCGTCAACCAGGGCTACGTTGTATCAAAAGGGAACTATCTGCTCTATCCGGCTATTCAAGCCAGCCCATCGGGCACCGCCGCGATGGTGTTGACTTTATCCGGCGCGAATCACTTCCCAAGTGCTGTTTACACTGTACTGGGTAAAGGTAAGACCTCGTTCGGCTCCATCCATATCGCCGGATTCGGTACCACTAACTATGATCCTGCCGCGACCCGCTGGGGCGATTATTCATGGGCGACCCTCGCTCCCGACGGTAAGAGCTTCTGGATGGCAACCGAGTATATGCCGCCAAGATCAAGCCAGACGGTGGACCAATTGAGAAATTGGGGCACGTTCGTTATGCAGATCAGCGCATAAGCACATACCTGCCGGATTACGCGAACAGGTGTACCTGAACGCTCTATCGTTGCATTCAGGTACACTTCAATAGCA
>JBGQJX010000045.1:0-15586 GCA_041499255.1 Ktedonobacteraceae bacterium
ACATCAACCAGGCGTTTTGCCTTCAGTTCAAAATGCGGCAATATACCGTAGTCCATACGCTCGATGTTGAAGCGCAGCCCCTCGTGTGCGTTCGTAAGGTCTTTGGCGAGCTTATGCTGGAGCACCACCCACTCTACCTCGTGTCCGGGTTTGACCTCGACCTTGATCGTAATCTCGTCCTGGATGTCGTCCTTGCGCCAGATGTAAATCTGGAATTCATCGATGGCAACATACTCGCGGATAATCGCTTCTACCGCGCGGGGGTAGACGTTTGTGCCTCTGATCGTTTTCATGTCATCCCATCGACCCCTGATTCCTCCGCTATAGAGATCCCATGTGCGCCGGCACGAGCACGTGCTCGCGGGCACTTTCATTACCATATCCTTGGTGCGGTAGCGAATAAGGGGAATGAAGCCGCGGCCAAAGGAGGTCACCACACGTTCGCCCAGTTCGTCATAACCCACCGGCTCGTCTTTTGCCGGGTTCAGTACCTCTTCAATGAAGTGATCTTCAATAATATGCGTGCCTCCGGGCTGGTGGGAACATTCGAATATCATAATGGTGCCGATTTCGGTCATGCCTGCCGTGTCGCCGCATTTCGCGCCCCACGCCTCTTCCAGCTGGTGTTTTACCGCAGGTATCGAGCCTGCAGGTTCGCCGGAGAGAATGACTTTGTTGACCTTGCTTTCTTTAGCGAGATCGATGCCCCTCTCTTTTGCCTTTTGCCAGAGATGCAAAGCATATGTCGGAGTAGAGCAGACGGTGGTGACACCCATCTCAATAATTTGGTGGATGCGCGCATCAGTGGTCTGCGCGCCGCCGGGAATCACCAGCGCGCCCATCTTTTCGCACGCGTAGTGCGCGCCCCAAAAGCCAATGAAAGATCCATAACCGAAGGCGAAATAGACGATATCTTCCGGTCGTATACCGAATCCCCATAGACCATAGCACCACATCTCGCTGATCCAGTCCCAGTCTTTCATACTATCGAGCACGCGCAGGGGTGTGCGCCCTGTTGTACCTGAGGTGAGATGGTAACGAATGGCATTCTTTGGATCGGTGGCAAGCAGATCACCAAACATGGGTTTCTCTAGCAGGGAGCCCATCCACTCTTCCCTGGTCATAAAGGGGATGCGGCGAATATCATCCAGAGATTTCAGCTGCTCCGGTTTAAAGCCTGCCGCATCGAACTTGCGCTGGTGGAATGGTGTAGTGGTATACGCCCACTCGCACATGCGACGCAACTTGAGCAGTTGCAACGCCTGCAGATCCTCGCGGGATAACTTTTCGTTCTTGGGGTTCCAATACTCTGAATAGGCCATAGATAACTCCTCCTTGAGCACTTGTACGGCAATGGTCAGATTGACCGGTGGTGGTCATCATTCATCATTTATCTCTACCCACAAGTTCGCGGGCAATGATAACGCGCTGAATATGGCTGGTGCCCTCGTAGATTTGCAGCCCTTTGATGTCGCGATAATAGCGCTCTACAGGATACTCATTTGAATAGCCCCGGTTGCCATGCATCAGCACAGCCTCAGAGGCCGCCTTCATCGCAGCTTCTGTCGCGAAAAGCTTGGCAATGGAGGTCGCCTTTGTGGCTGGTAGACCCTGATCCTTCACCCACGCTGCGCGATAGACCAGCAGCCTTGCCGCTTCAACATCGGCAGCCATATCCGCTAGAGTTGCCTGGATCATCTGGAAATCCGCGATCCGCTGACCGAACTGGCGGCGCTCCCTGGCAAAGGCCACGCAGGCGTCCAGGCAGGCTTGAGCCACGCCGACCGCGCCCGCGGCTACTCCCAGCCGTCCACGATCTAGGGCTGACATGGCGACTTTAAAACCCTCTCCCGGCGCACCGAGGAGCGCGCTTTTCGGCACGCGACATTCCTTGAAGGTAATACGGGCATGCTCCGATGCACGGTGACCCAGTTCCTTTCCTCCCATTGGTTTGCGCTGAAAGCCTGGAATATCTGTCTCAATTACAAAAGCGCAAATACCTTTGTGGTGTGCAGAGCGATCCCTGCTGGCAAAGACAATGGCTATATGCGCGCTGGTGCCGTTGGTAATCCAGATTTTCTCGCCGTTCAGGACATAACTGTCTCCTTCTTCTCTGGCTGTCGTCTCCATGCTGGCGGCATCGGAACCTGCGTTCGGCTCGGTCAGAGCGTAACAACCAATCCATTCGCCTGCGGCCAGGCGCAGTAAATAGTGCCATTTCTGCTCTTTCGTTCCCCAATCGCGGATACATAGAGATACTAGGCTGGTATGCACAGTCAAAAAACCACGCACGGAAGAATCGACTCTTCCCAGTTCCTCGCAGATGAGCGCAAAGCTCACGTAATCTATGCCAGAACCGCCGTATTCTGTCTCAACTGGTCCAGCCAGAAACCCCAGTTCGCCCATACGCTTGACCAGGTGACGGGGGAACTCGCCTTTCTCATCCGCTTCGCGAGCAACGGGAGCCACCTCTTGCTCGGCGAAGGCTCTCGCTCGCGACTGGATGCGTTTTTGCTCTTCTGTCAGCTCAAAGTTCATATAATCCCCCCTGTGGTATTACTCGTCAGTGCTAATGATTGCCATGCCCTCTATCTCGATCAGTGCCTCGTCCTGGAAAAAACGCGATATTTCGAATAGCGCCGCTGCAGGATAATAGGACCCGAAGAAGGATCTATGTACCTTGCCTAAAGGCTTGAGGTGAACGAGATAGTCATCCCGGTCGCGAACAAAGATATTCACCTTCACAATATCTTGCATTTTCCCGCCCGCTGCCTCAAGCACTATCTGAAAGTTGCGCAGTATCTGTTCGTACTGTCCCACAAGGTCTCCAGGCGCGACTATCTGTCCTTCAGCATTACTGCCTGTTTGACCTGCCAAAAAAAGGAGGCGTCCGCCAGTCACGAGGATGCCGTGGTTAAATCCAGAGGGGGGTGGGAGAGACGGCGGATTGATGAAAGTTTTTGCCATAGCCCTATGCTCCTATCTTCCTGTAAATTTCGGCTTCTCTTTCGCTTTGAACGCCTCGTAAAAGCGGCGGTGATCCTCTCCCATGAGCATCAACGCCTGTGCCTGTGCCTCTGCTTCTATAGC
This sequence comes from Ktedonobacteraceae bacterium, assembly GCA_041499255.1. Lineage (GTDB taxonomy): Bacteria > Chloroflexota > Ktedonobacteria > Ktedonobacterales > Ktedonobacteraceae > UBA11361. The sequence continues at coordinate 3,091 of JBGQJX010000045.1, forward strand.
GGCAGCAAGGTCCATGCTTAGCTCTCTGTTGAGCATATGCTTGGTCATCGAAATAGCCAGCGTCGGACCCTCGGCCAGGTGCCTGGCCCATTCGTGAGCCTTCGCCAGCAGTTCTGCATGAGGAACGACCCGGTTCACCAGCCCATAACGTTCGGCGGTGCTGGCATCAATGGTATCGCCCAGCAAGAGTAGCTCGAAAGCTCGTCCAATACCGACGACGCGGGGTAATAAATAGCCTGCTCCCATATCGGTGCCCGTCAGTCCAACTTTGGTGAAGAGGAAAGCGAAACGCGCTTTCTCCGAGGCAATACGCAGATCTGAAGCCAGGGCAATGACCGATCCAGCGCCGGCGGTCATCCCATTGAGGGCCGCAATGATAGGCTTATCCAGCATTCGCATATTCTGCACTACTGCCCCGGTCATGCGTGTAAATTCCAGGTGACCCTTCATGTCCCGTTTCAGCAACTCACCGATGATCTCGTGCACGTCGCCCCCAGAACAGAAATTATCCCCTGCTCCTGTCAGCACAATCGCGCGTACCGCTTCGTCATAGCGCAGAGTTTCAAATAAATCGCGTAACTGCGCGTAAATTTCGAAGGTGAGAGCGTTCATTACCTGGGGTCGATTGAAGGTCAGGGTTGCAATGCCTTCGCTTACTTCGTAAAGAAAATCATAACCCATAGCAGACCTCTTTCACGACATGACACCTCCGCCATCGATATTGATGGCCTGTCCAGTGATACCTTTACTGCTCTCCTGAGCCAGGAAGACAGCGATAGCAGCAACCTCTTCCGGCTCGATTAGCCGCCGCTGGGGGCTGGTCTTTTCCAGAACTTCTCGAGCCTGTGTCTCTGCCATCCCGGTACGGGCCACGATATTGCTGACGCTGGCATCGGTCATTGGCGTATTCACGTAGCCGGGACAGATGGCGTTGACGGTGATGTTGTAGGGTAGCATTTCTACTGCGAGGGCGCGGGTCAGGCCGAGCACGCCGTGCTTGGCTGCGGTGTATGCCGCAATATATTGGCCGCCGACGCGAGAGGCTATCGAAGCGATGTTGATAATGCGCCCGCTACGCTGGTTGATCAGCGCCGGCACAAAGGCTTTGCTGACATAATAGACACTGGTCAAATTGACCGACAACATGCGTTGCCAGAGGTCATCGGGATGATTCACGAATTTATGGCTCCCGGCGTTTCCGGCGTTATTGACCAGGATATCTACTCCGCCTAATCCCTCGATGAGCGTCGAGGCCATATGCTGAACCTGCTCGGGGTCGGTCACATCACAGCAGACGCCCAGGCTCTGTCGCCCCTTCTCTCGTATTTGAGCGACGAGTTGCTCAATTTCGTGAGCAGTGCGGGCGGTGACGGCAACGTCTGCTCCAGTCTCAGCAAGGGCAAGGGCAATGCTGCGACCAATACCGCGCCCCGCGCCAGTTACCACGGCTCGTTTGCCTGCGAGTGTATAGCCATCATTAGTTGACATAAAATATCTGTCCTCTCTGCAGTGCGGGCGATATGTAACGGACATACTCCGCGCCCCGAGGCCAATCACTAAAAAACTTATCCTACTCGTTGAGAAGTGATGTATCCATGATGCATAGGTCTGCGCGGCCAGCGGCCAAAATAGTGTTGACTTCATTGCTTGTAATGAGGTAGCCGCCAACCATCGTAGGGATATGTGCCTCATTGCGCACCTGCTCGCTGAATTGAGTCAGGAAACCACGCCCATAGGCTGGTTCGCTCTCAATTGTCGTCTGGCCTGCCTGTATCTCAAGTATATCACACCCCCGCCCTTTCAGTAATTTTGCGAACATGATCGCGTCTTCAACTCCAAACCCTCCTCTGGCACAATCGCTGACGGAGAAAGCAACTGCTAGAGGTTTGTGTTCTGGCCAGGCAGCGCGCACAGCGTCAAATACCTCTAAGGGGTAACGCACCCGTCCCTGGAGGTCTCCCCCGAATTCGTCACAGCGCAGGTTTGTAAGTGGTGAAAGAAAGCTGGCCAAAAGATAGCCGTGGGCAAAGTTTAGTTGCAGCAGGTCGAAACCCGCCTCTAATGCCATGTGGGTGGCGCGGACAAAATCATTGCAGACGTTATCCATATCACTGCGGTTCATCTCTCTGGGAACCTGGCTCTGTGGTGTATAGGGGAGTGGAGAGGGAGCGATTAATGGCCAACTTCCATAGCGCAGTGGTCTATCCAATCCCACCGCTCTTGCTTGAGTCGCACCCCGCCGTCCGGCATGTCCCAGTTGGATCGCTATCTTCGCTGGAGTACTGGAATGAACGGCACTTACTATCTCTTGCCAGGCCTTCGTATGACTGGTCGTATACATCCCGGCACAACCAGGCGTGATGCGTCCTTCGGCAGAGACTGCCACAGGGCCTGTCAGTACAAGACCTGCACCACTGTCAGCATAATGTCTGGCCAAGGCCATATAATCTTTGCCGACCACGCCTTCTTGTGAAGGAATCTCAGCGTTAGCGAGCGATAAGATCACGCGATTCGATAGGCAGTGAGTCTGCAACTTCAATGGCTCAAACATTGGCGGTGGCGCGATAGCAGCATGCTCGTTCCCAGAGACATGGGCAAACCATCGATCAACCAGGTCGCCAAAACGGGGATCGCGGAGCCTGAGGTCATCATAGGTAATCCTCCCGCTGCGTGTCAGTAGTTGAAATGTGAACTGCATCGGCTCCAGGTCAAGGTAACGCTTGATCGTCTCAAAATAGGCCTGGCTTACTTGCGCAGCATTCTGAAATATCTCAACAACAGGCTTGCGTTCGAGTTCATATTCGTTCAGGGCGCTTTCGAGATCCGCGTGCTGTTCGATAGCTGTGGCAAGGGCTATGGCATCCTCCATCGCTAGCTTTGTCCCTGACCCAATCGAAAAATGTGCAGTATGAACGGCATCGCCCAGCAAAACTATATTCTGATGATGCCAATGCCTGGTCTTCAGAGTGGGAAAACTGATCCACTTTGAGTTATTCGATAAAAGACCTGCGCCCCCAAGGTCATCGGCAAAGAGACGTTGGCAATAGGCGAGGCTCTGCTCTTCGCTAGCCTTATTCAACCCTGCTTGCAGCCATGTCGCTTGGTCACATTCGACGATGAACGTGCTGGTTGTGCCGCTAGATGGATAGGCATGGACTTGAAATAGACCATGTTCGTTCTCTCGAAAAATAAAGGTAAAAGCGTCTAGCACTTTGTCTGCCCCAAGCCAGATATACCTGGCCTTGCCCAGTTCTATATGTGGCCTGAAGTGTGCTTCGTAAGTTCTTCGGATAACACTATTGAGTCCATCAGCGGCTATCAGCAGGTCATAGCCGTCAAGGTCGGCAAGGTCGTTAATCTCTTTATTGAATATCAAAGAAATACCCACATCTGCACATCGACTCTGCAAAATATTCAGCAGGTGCTTTCTTGAAATGCTGGCGATTACATGGCCCCCACAGCGAATTGTCTCTCCCCGGTAATGGACATCGATAGTATCCCAGATGACGAAGCGGTTGGTGATTTGCTCATAGGACTTGTAATCGGCTCTCTGGAAAGAAGCCAGCGTGCGGTCGGAAAAGACTACCCCCCAGCCATAGGTCACGTCTGCCGGGTTGCGTTCAATAATCGTAATGTCGTGTGTGGGATTAGCTTTTTTGATCAGCAGGCCACTATAGAGGCCTGCCGGTCCGCTACCAAGGATGACAATCTTCACAGTAGCCTCCTTTCATCGCTGCTGACCGTAGGTACTTCCTTACATCCGTCTTGAGCTTTGCTAGACGCGCCAGCGTCGTTGGACGGATAGCTGGCTTTCAAACCCTCCTACCGAGCTATGCGGTGAACGCTATGTGTGTGATTTCTACCCAGACCATTGAGAATATCTGCCAGTTGCTCGAGCTGATCCATGTCGGGCACTGTTGGGAAAAGAACGAGTTCATCGCAGCCCGCCTCTTCATACCCGCGAATGAACTGGGCAATAGCCTGTGGGCTGGTGAGGAGCCCCGCGGCTATTCTTTCGGCGAATGGTCCGGTGAAAGCATAATAGTCTCGTAAATAGTGAGTGCCAGCGGCCTCTATATGCTCATTGCCAAGCGCGAAGTATCCCTGCGCCCAGAGTTGTGGTCTGCCGGGGCGTCCAGCATCGAACCAGGCCGCTCGAGCTTTGTCGGCAACACGGGCAAATGCCCTTGGCGGTCCACCGCCATGGACATAGCCATTCGCATAACGAGCCATACGGGCAAAGCCACGGTCGCTTAGTCCGCCAACGAGCAATTGGGGTCCTCCTGGCCGGGCCGCTGTCGGACTGATAGCGCCGTCTTCCCATAAAGTGCGCAGCGCGGAGAGTTGTTCTGAGAGTCGCTTGCCTCGCGTTTGATATGCAATCCCAGCAGCATCGTAATCTTCTTTACGCGCTCCTACTGCCAGGCCGAGCACTAATCGACCATTTGATAGAGCGTCAATAGAAACTGCCATCTTCGCCAGCAGCGCATCGCTGTGCAGAGGCCCAATGACGATGGTCGTTGCCAGCAAGACTCTCTGCGTCACGGCGCTAGCAGCGGCAAGGGCAGTAAGAGGGTCATAGCTATCATAGACGAGCCTATCGAGGACACCGAGGCTCGAAAATGGACCGGCATCGGCCCGTCGCGCCCATTCAATAACAAGTGCACCATCCGCTCCCTGCACCGTTGAAGGCAGTCCAACTCCGACTCTCATGCTGCAACTCCCTTGTCGCTTGCTCAGTATTTGCTCTTTTCAGACAGTAGAGAAGTCTTCTCCCTACCTCCCTTGGGCTATTGAGGAAAGTATGTCACAATAGTAGAGGGTATCTCAAGAGGGAGATGATCTGCGTCATTCATAATAGATAGAGATAGAGCAAAACATGCTTTCAGGGTTTGTCGGTATGAGCAAAAAGACCAGCAAGAATCAGTCATATAACTGACCCTTACTGGTCTTTAGCTTCATCCTACGATCTTAATCGTACTGAGTGAATTGCCGCCTTCTCCTGTTCCTCAGGAACGTCCGGAGGAAGAATAGTCCTCCCAGAAAAAGAAATAAACGCTTCATATTTCTTCTTTCCTTTGCTGTATTCGATGACGTTCTTCTACAATAACCGCGTTGCTCGTTAGCGGTTTACTTGTTCTTACAATACTATACGTACAGCTTGCGCGGGAGTTACGAAGAGTGTTGCTCATAATGTGCTGTGATACAAATGTGAGCGGCCCTCTGTCCACTGTGATGCTGTTGTGAGCGCGGAAGCCTATACTTGTGATAGGCTACAGGTAGTGGAGAACGCTCTTACCCACGAGTTCCACCCTGTGCCTGTCACCTGCGGTTATTCCTCATGCTACTAAACCACAAGTGAAGAAGCAGGCGAGCGTAGCCAATGCGGTAAAAACTGCAATGAAGAAATGGAGTATAAGTATGTTTCAGCAAATTATGGTCCCCCTGGACGAGTCTTCTCGCGCGGAGCAGGCCCTCCCAGTAGCAGCGCAAATAGCTCGCGCGTCAGGCGGCTCAATCCTATTGTTGCAAATCGTCAGTCCGCCCATTGACTTTGGAGGAGGGCTGGCTCCTGCCCCGCTCATGACAGAGCAGCTCATCGAGACGGAACTGGCCAATGGGAATGTCTACCTCAACGAGGTCGCTAAATCTCCTGTGCTTGCTGGAATTGCCACAACGACTAAAGTTCTGTTTGGCCTGCCAGCGCAAGATATACTTGCTGTAGCCGAGTCAAGTTCTATAGACCTTATCGTCATGTGTAGCCATGGGAGAACGGGTCTCACACGCTGGGTGCTAGGAAGCGTAGCTCACAGAATTGTCCACCAGAGTTTTATTCCAGTACTGGTACTTCGTACGAATGAGCCTGGGCTGCACATCCCACTTACTGATTCTACTCGCTCCTTCCGTGCTTTGGTTCCATTGGATGGTTCCTCCCTTGCTGAGACGGCGCTCGTTCCAGCAGCAAACCTCGTCACGGCACTATCTACCCCAGAACCAGGCGCGTTGCATATAATCCAGGTGGTGAAACATCTCTCGCCTACTGCTGATGAGGGTTTTACTACTCTACTCAACAAAGAAGCAATGGAACGCGCGAAAACGTACCTGGTGTCGGTGAAGGAGCGCATGCACGAGACGCTTAAAGGCCTGAAACTCTCGATTACCTGGTCCATAACTAATGATCCGGATGTTGCTGGTGCCATCATTGGCGCGGCGGAACATGACCAAAGGCAAGAGGGAACTGAAGGCGTCATCGGCTGCGACCTGATTGCCATGTCAACACATGGTCGGGGAGGATTGGAACGCCTGGTGATGGGTAGTGTGACAGAACGCGTCCTCAATGCCACCAGGCTGCCGCTTCTGGTTGTACGACCACGGCATATAGATGCCGTGAAGAACTAAGGAGGGTACCTGAGCGGGCTGGGACTGGACTGTGCTGTTTTGCTCGTGACAACAACAGCACTCTTCTATATTGGTGGGCAAGGGAATGGCTATATCCTAAAGTTATGGTGTAAAATGGAAACAAGAACACCAATGAAGGAGTACGCGTATGCCTGGTTCGTTTCGTCTCGGCAAGATTGCTGGTATTGACATCTATATCCATGTGAGCTGGCTTATTATTGTTGTGCTGCTCACCTGGTCACTTGACATTCAGTTTTCAGCCATGTATCCCGGCTGGGGAACGGCCACCTACTGGGTCGTCAGTTTGGTTTCGTCGCTACTCCTCTTCGCCACGGTGCTCTTGCATGAACTGGCTCACTCCGTTGTCGCTCGTGCGCGAGGGCTGTCAGTCAAGAACATCACGCTCTATATTTGGGGTGGGCTCTCGAATATCGAGCAGGAACCGAAAAGTCCGGGCGTAGAGTTCCAGATGGCCGTTGTTGGCCCAATCACCAACCTTCTGATAGCTGGTTTAGCCTACCTCCTCTTGTTGGCTCTAGGCAGAAGCACCTCTCCAGTGGCAGCGCTACTGGGATACCTGGCTCTTGCTAATCTCTTGCTAGGGCTCTTCAATCTCATCCCCGGTTTCCCACTTGACGGCGGTCGAGTATTACGCTCGATTGTCTGGAAAGTGAGCGGGAATCTTCGGAAAGCGACACGTGCAACTACACTGGTAGGTCAATTCGTGGCCTATCTCTTCATCTTCTGGGGAATATGGCAATTCTTCTCTGGCAATGTGCTGGGTGGCATCTGGATTGGCTTTATCGGCTGGTTCCTGCTCAGTGCAGCCCAGTCCGCTAACTCCCAGGTGATGTTGCAATCAATGTTCCGCGGTGTGACGGTCGGCGAAGTCATGAATCCTTCTCCAACGACAACCCCTGCCAACATTTCGCTCCAGAAACTGGTATATGACAATTTGTTGCCGAGTGGTGTCTCCTACGCTCTCGTGATGCAGGGTGATCGCTTAGCTGGCTTGATTACGCTGAGTGATATTCGCCATATTCCGAACGAACAGTGGGGGCAAGTTCCTGTGGGTCATGTTATGATTCCTCTGGAGAAGCTCCATGTCGTTTCCCCGCAGCAAAACTTGAATGATGTGCTCCCATTAATGGCCGGTCGCGATGTAAATCAACTCCCAGTCTTGCAGGATGACCGGTTGGTCGGGTTATTGAGCCGGGACGCCATTATACGTTTTCTGGAAATACGTCGTGGTCTTGGCCTGGACGTTGGCGCACGATGATGGGAACTATATGTGGTCTTTAACAGTTTGTAACCACATATTTCTCCATTGTACCGGAACGTGGACATCTCCGACCCACGGGAGACGATAGTTAAAGAGTGCTGCAGTCACCAGACTGTGCTTACGCACGTATTTGGAGGGACAAAGTATGCCACGCGCCATCGACTTTCATGTTCACCTGCCGACGACGGAATTTATGCAGGTCACGCTCGGACCGTACGCCAGAGCTGCCGAGCGCTTCTTCCGCACAGAGGTTAAGCTGAAGGATATCGAGCAGATAGTTGCCGACTACGCGGAACTAGATATGATTGGGGTACTGCTGGCCTGGGACGCGGAAACAGCCACGGGACTACCACCGCTGGGCAATGACTATATCGCGGAAATCGTCGGACGCTTCCCACAGCAATTTATCGGCTTCGCCAGCGTTGACCCGCACAAAGGGAAGGTAGCCATCAAAGAAATGGAACGCGCCATCAAAGACCTGGGGCTGGCAGGCGCGAAATTTCATCCTGGCGTCCAGGCTTTCTATCCAAATGACCAGCAATTTTATCCCTTGATGGAGAAAATTCAAGAGTTGGGTGTCCCGGCCCTTTTCCACACCGGCACTAATGGTCTGGGGGCAGGCACACCAGGCGGCATGGGCATCAAGCTTGACTACACCCGTCCTATTTACCTGGACTCACTTGCCGCCGACTTTCCCGGCTTGACCATCATCGGCGCTCATCCCTCCTGGCCATGGCACGAGGAGATGATTGCCTCCATGCAGCACAAAACAAATATATTCAATGATCTCTCTGGCTGGTCACCCAAACGCATTCCTGAAACGCTGATGCGTGAAGCTGCAACGCGCTTACAAGATCGCTTCTTATTTGGCTCCGATTATCCCTTTATCACGCCGCAACGCTGGATGCAGGATTTTGAGGCGGTAAAGATCGAGTTCAAGCCGGAAGTACGGGAAAAGCTGATGTGGCGCAATGCCCAAAAGCTACTGGCGCACACGGCTGTCGGGCAGATGAACTTCTCATTTTAACTATGCTCATGAAAACGCTTGCTCGCCGAACATTTCTTCTGGTATTGTGGAGATGGGCATTTTGTTCGTCTAGAGAAGGAGATGCAAGCTATGAGTACTGCTGACATGCCTGATAGCGAACGGTGGAGACAAGCTGTTCGCCAGGAATGGGAGGACACTGATGTAATTGCCGCATGGCGCAAATGGTATTCCCAGGCGCGCATTGCTGGCCAGGCTGCGACGGAAGCGCTGGTGGAGGAGGCGCAGATCAAGCCAGGGATGCAGGTGCTCGATCTGGCCATTTGAGCAGAATCCCTATTTCACGGCGGCCATGGGGGTGCTCATGTAATATGTGCGGGTGCCACCACCTACGCCTGGATCCCCCCACCCTTTCCGGTTTGCCCAGGCAGGAACGCTCACCTCAGCCTTGAGCACAGCAGGATTTCACCAGATCCAGGAAGCATACCGCACCATCACCTGGTCCGTTCCCGGAAACGTCGTTCAAGTTTGGGACTACATCCGGGAGTTAGCTGCCCCGTTCCGCCCACTGCTTGCGCGTTTGGCCCCTGAACGACGCGAGGAGGCGATCAACGAAGTGTTGGCTGCCATCGGGCGGTACTCCGATGGACAACAAGCGAACTTCCCGTGGGTGATGGTGCTAGCGTCAGGGATACGGTGAGTGCTCTTCTGTATGGCCGTTTCGCGGAGCAGAATCCGCCGAGGTGGTCTGACACTCTCTTGTTGAAATGGTGGCCTCCTACAAGGCGAGGAGTTAGACCGGTGCGGCTTCTTTCAAATGCGAAGCATTGATTTTATAACATTAGTAAATTATAATATTATATACATTGATTAGCGGGAGCATTGCCCATGGACGCAGACCAAAATGGCGAGGGAAAGCACTCTCTCAATGATGCTGAGCTTCAAAGAGGAATGATGCAGATCAACCGAGACGCTCCTGTTCCCTTGCATCACCAGGTGCGAAACTATTTGCTTGGTTGTATTGAGCGTGGGGAATTGCTGTCAGGCCAAATGCTCCTGCAAGAGCGTGAGTATGCAGCCCGCTTCGGAATTAGCCTTGCGCCTGTCAGGCAAGCTATTCTCGACCTCGTCAAAGAAGGCTATCTCTATCGTGTGCCTGGTCGCGGCACGTTCGTGCGTGAACAAAAGGTTGAAGAGAAAATCAGCATTCTTTCCAGTTTCACTGAGAGCATGCGCGCCAAAGGTCTCAGTGCTGTCCTGCGAGTGGTTGAGCAGCGTATAGGCAAGGTTCCTTCGGCTGTCAGAGCGATGCTTGAAACGCCAGACCAGCAATTTGTCTTTCTCCAGCGGGTTGCTCTGGTCGATGGGAAAGCGATGGCCCTGCTTTCTTCCTATCTGCCGGCGGGGCTTGTGCCGGGACTAGAGACACTAGATCTCAATGGCCAATCACTCTATCGAACATTGGAAGAGCGCTACGGTATCGTGCTGGCACGGGCCAAAAACACTATCGAAGTCGTGCGCTGTCGTAGCACTCAGTCAACCGCGCTTGGCGTTCCTCAGGGAACGCCGTTGCTGCAAGTGGAGGGAGAGACCTATGATGTGACAGACCAGTTCGTAGAATTTTCGCAGGTGCTCTATCGAGCCGACCGTTTCCGTTTCACCATTGAAAGCTTCCGGCGGGATGATCGCGTGTTACACCTGATCGGCGCGTCGGACATTGAGGAGGGCGAATGAATATGGAAAAAGCTTCTTCAGCCATCGAAGGCAGTCAAGGCAAGATGTTTCTGCGTAATGCGACCGGGCTCATTCGGGAAGTGTCACTGCTTGACGCTTTCATCATGAACACCTTCGGCATGAATATTGCCGTCGGAGCCGTTTTTCTCTTCCTACAGGCCCCTGCGTTTTTCCCAAATGGCAACATGCTGGTTGCGGTGATCATCGGCACCCTGTTGATGGCATTCACCCTCTTGTGGGTGTACTCGACCTTCGCGGCTGCCATGCCCCGTTCTGGTGGTGATTACGTGTACGTAAGTCGTACATTACATCCTTTTCTAGGCTGGTTGTTGGGTTGGAGTCAGGGAGTGTGGCTTATCTTTTTCTGGATAGGCTTCAACGCCTGGTTTGCTCTCACCTTTGCCGTACCCGTCGCGCTCTCTACTATCGGCGCTGCTACCGGGCAAAGCGGCTGGATTGATGTAAGCAACAATTTGTTGGCCTCTTTCCCCATATTAGGTATCACCACGCAGTGGTGGGTTCTCATCATCGGTTTGCTGATCAATATCGGTTTCGCCGTGCTGTTAATCCTCGGGGGTCAGAGTTTCTGGCGCTGGCAAAAGGTGTTCTTTCTCTTCGCTGGAGGTAGTATCCTGCTGGCGTTCGTGCTCCTGTTGTTTGGTGGCAGCCATATCCAGGGTGCCTGGGACAGCTTTGCCGCGCATAATAAAGTGCTGGCATTCAATCAAGTGATCCCGACAGCAGTGAAGAACGGCTATACATTGCCTGGTGGCTTTAACCTGGCCGATACATTGCTCATGCTGCCGTGGGTGTTTTTTGTAGTAGGCTATGCGCAAGGATCTGCCCAGATTGGCGGCGAGGTCAAACATGCCGCTCGCTCGCAGTATCTCGCCATGGTTGGTGGGGTGCTGGTGAATGGAGCGCTGCTAGCGCTGCTCGTTATCGTATTCACGCAAGCCGTTGGCGTGAACTGGATTGGCAGTGTCGGTTATCTCTCCATTAACAATCCTGCTCTTCTCAATTTGCCTGGCAACCTCTCACCTAGCTTTAACTTCATCGTGAGTTTGCTTACAGGTAACGTGCTCATTCCGCTCATTATTGGGATTGGCTTTGTGTTCTGGGCGCTTATGGGGACACCCCTCTCCGAGCTCCAGGCCACGCGCTACATGCTGGCCTGGGCGGTCGACCGCATGGTTCCCGCCCCGTTAGGTGATGTTAGCGAGCGTTTTCACTCTCCGGTCAAGGCCATTATCTTCTGTACTGTGACCGGAACAATCGCGCTGATCGCGCTGGTGACTGTGCCTCAGGCCACCTTTCTTGGCGCTCTGTTGGCGCAGATCGTAGCCTTCATCCTGGTATCGATTGCCGGTATAGTCTTCCCCTATCGGCTGCGACATGTGTGGGAGTCAGCAGGAGGCCACAAGCTCTTTGGCATTCCCACTATCACACTGGCAGGAATAGGTGGGGTGCTTGTTCTCGGCAGCCTCATGCTGCTGTTCATCCTCAATAGTACCATCAAATCGACTTTCGGCGTCACCTCACAGCTCTCTCTCTCCTTCATGGTCGGCGTTGTTGTTTTAGGTATTATCTGGTATGCTGCTGCTTACTTCTTGAATCGCAACCAAGGCGTTGATCTCGGCTTGACCTACCGCGAGATTCCACCGGAATAGCTGGTCTCTATCCTCCTTGCCGACGCTGCTACACAGCGGCGTCAGCAAGGCAAACTGAGGAAGCATTGAGATGGAATCGAAAGGGCAAAGCGAGACACACATGATACCTGCAACTCGCCCGCGAGTTATTGTCGTGGGCAACCTGACCATTGACGACGTGGTGCTGCCGGACGGTACTACTCATATGTCCAGCGTGGGAGGAAATAGTCTGTATGCCGCCCTTGGCGTGAGGATCTGGCAGCCCAGCGTCGGGTTGGTGACGCGCCGGGGTGAAGATTTTCCACACGACCTGACAGCCATATTGAACTCTCTCGGCGTGGCGCCCGAGGGGGTAGTTGATATACAAGGGCCAACCGTTCGCAACTGGGTGGTTTATGAAACCAGTGGTGAACGCCACTGGATCTATCGCACTCCAAGAGAGCGGTC
>JBGQJX010000046.1:0-14880 GCA_041499255.1 Ktedonobacteraceae bacterium
ACCGCTTCCCCTTATTTGCCTTTGGAGGAGCCGGGCCTGTTCATGGTTACCGGATTGCTAAAGCCCTTGGGTCGCCAGTGGTCATTGTGCCATTTGGGGCGGGGGTAATAAGCGCTGTTGGTTTTCTCACTGCTCCGCTCGCCTTCGATTTCGTGCGTTCCTGGCCTGGCCGGATTGACAGCCTGGACTGGCAGAAGGCCAATATGTTACTTGCCGAAATGGAAGCTGAAGGTCAGGCACTTCTTAAGGCATCGGATGTTCCAACCGAGCAAATAAGTCACCGGCGCGAGGCCGATATACGCTATGTTGGTCAAGGCCACGAGGTAAGAGTACCCCTCCCGGATGGTCAGCTTGATGGCGCCAGTGTTCCCGCTATCACTACCTCGTTTGAAGAGGTCTACCGACGTCTTTATGAAAGGCTTAGCCCATCCGTGCCGATTGAAATTATCTCCTGGCGGGTCATTTCATCTGGCCCTAAACCTGAAGTACGCTTGCAACTACCCAAGACTGAGCCTAAAACTGCTCAAGCAGCCTTGAAAGGGAGGCGGCAGGCGTATTTCCCAGAACTGGGAGGCTATTCCGCTATACCGGTCTATGACCGCTACCGTCTATTCCCGGGTGAGAGCTTCAGCGGGCCGGCTATCGTTGAAGAGCGAGAATCGACCATCATCGTGGGGCTGGATAGCCATTTTCTTATTGACGAGCAGTGGAACCTTATTATAGAACTACCATCTACTTTGTAAGGACTCCCGGTTATGACGAAGAAAATCGACCCGATTACGTTGGAAGTTCTCTGGAATCGCCTCCTCTCAGTAGTGAATGAGCAGCAGGTCACCCTGATGCGAACCGCCTTTAGTACTGTAGTACGTGAGTCGCAGGACCTGGCCTGTGGTGTCTTTGATACTCGGGGTTATATGGTTGCCCAGTCACTCACTGGCACACCCGGCCACATCAACGCAATGGCAACGGGTGTACGCCATTTCTTGAAAGCGTATCCAGCGGAAACGCTCAAGCCGGGCGATGTGTTGATAACCAACGATCCCTGGCAAACTGCCGGCCAGATTAACGACATGACAGTACTTACTCCGGTCTTTAAAGAAGACCGTGTTATTGGCTACTTTGCCAGCACCTGTCATGCCCCCGATATTGGAGGGCGGATTTTTTCGGCGGAGGCGCGGGAGGTCTATGAAGAAGGAGTACGCATTCCAATTACCAAACTGTTTAGCAGTGACGAACCCAACCACGAGCTTTTTAAGCTTCTTCGTGCGAATGTACGCACCCCTGACGAAACCATTGGTGACCTTTATGCCCAGAGGTCGTCCAACGCGGTGGGCGCACGTGAACTGCTCCACTTTATGGAGGAGTATGAGTTGGACACCATCGACCCTCTTGCCGACGAAATCATTACTCGTTCGGAACGCGCTCTGCGCGAGGCCATCCGCAAACTTCCAGAGGGGTGCTACGAGAATGAGGCCTGGAGCGACGGCTTTGACGAGCCAATTCGCATTAAAGTAGCCCTCACCATTAAGGGCGAAGATATTCTCATCGACTTCGCCGGTTCATCACCTCAAAGCCCCTGGGGCATCAACGTGGTGCTTAACTACACCCATGCCTACGCATCATTCGCAATAAAGGCAGCTATCAGTCCTGAGATACCACATAATGAAGGATCGTTCCGTCCTGTGCATATCACTGCACCACTCGGCTCAATTCTGAATTGCGTTGAGCCGGCAGCAGTAGCTTCACGGCATATCATCGGCCACTTCCTACCCGGCGTTATCTATGGGGCATTGGCCCAGGCGATGCCAGGGCGACTCATGGCTGGAGGAGCTGACCCGATCTGGATTGAAGTCTGGCGGGGTAAATGGCCAGCATCCAACGAGTCTTTTACCTTCAGCTTATTTCAATGTGGGGGCACCGGGGCACGAGCGACAAAAGACGGTCTGAATACAACTGGCTTTCCAAGCGGAGTTGCCGGGGTACCCGCGGAAGTAATAGAAAGCCTTACTCCCCTCATTCAATACCGGCGAGAGGTGCGCACCGACTCAGGCGGGCCTGGATTACATCGAGGAGGGCTGGGGCAATGGACGGAGATCGGTTATCGTGGCGATTCACCCTGGGCAGTATCGGCGATGATTGATCGCACGCGCTTTCCTGCTAGCGGACTGAAAGGCGGTCAATCCGGCGCGTTAGGGGAATTCCTCGTGAATGGCGCTTCCCGCCCACATCCTAAGGCGCTCATAACTCTCGCGCCAGAAGCCCGCGTCCAGCTAAACCTGCCGGGTGGTGGTGGCTATGGCAACCCGTTCCTACGTCCTGCAGAGCTGATACTTAACGATGTTGTTAATGGCTATGTGTCGCTGGAGGCGGCGGAACGCGAATATGGAGTGGTCATTCACTACTTAGGCAGCCAGGATCAACTTGTGCGACTCCCTGAACTGTATGTAATCGACAGGGAGGCAACATCTGCCCTGCGTGTATGAATGAGTTGAAAGAGGGCGAATATGTCGCAAAGGATAAAGGTTGACGCGTTAATCATCGGGGCGGGAATTATGGGCGCTTCCTGCGCCTTCCGCCTGAGTGAGCAGGGTTTGAGCGTGGCGGTTCTGGAGGCGCAAACATCACCTGCTATGGGGTCAACCGGCCATAGCGCCGCCGGGGTACGGGTACAATTTACCGAAGAAGTCAATATTCGTCTCTCCTGGGAGAGCATCCAGGAATATCAACATTTCCAGGATTTATATGGAGAAGATGCCGGTTATCGCCCAATTGGCTATCTGTTCCTTGTTCCCCCTGAACGTTGGGCCGTGCATATGAACGGTGTCCGATTACAGGAACACGTTGGCGCGCCGGTGAGAGTGCTTTCTGTCGAAGATGCTCAAAGCCTGGTTCGATTTGACCCTTCAGGGATTGCTGGCACAACACACGGATTGGCTGATGGGATCGTTGATCCTCATAGTATTACGTTTACATACCTCAAGCTGGCAAAAGAAAGAGGAGCTACAATTTACCTGGAAACCCCTCTTACGAAAGCCGAACGGGTAGGACATTCCTGGCAGGTGGAAACTCCAAAGGGCATTTTTGAGGGTAATTACCTCGTGAACGCCGCCGGGGCCTGGGCCGGAGAGGTGGCAAGACGAGCTGGTCTGGAAGTATCTGTCCAACCGGTAAGAAGAATAGTTTATGTGACCGCTGCGACTGGCTGGCAGCATGTCTACCCCCTCACTATCGATTTGACGAGTGGTTTCTACTTACGCAGCGAGGGTGATCGCATTCTCTTTGGCCGTTCAAAGCAGGACGAGCCACCCGGTTTTACGGAAGGCCTTGATTGGGATTGGTTTGAGTCGACAGTAAGCGTAGGAATGGAGCGCTTTCCCTGGCTGGCTGAGGCGGGACTGGATCAGCAAGCTTGCTGGTGGGGATATTATGAAGTAACCCCTGACCATAATCCGATACTTGGCCGGATGCCTACAGCAGAGAACTGGGTCAATGTGGCTGGTTTTTCAGGGCATGGAGTACAACAGGCTCCAACTGTGGGACGGCTGATTGCTGAGGAGATCGTGTTGGGGAAGGCCCAATCAATAAATATTGATCCTTTACGGATCGACCGCTTTTCAACAAACCGGCTACAGAGAGAACACAACATTGTCTAGGATTGACAGCACCGGGGTTGTGCTTAGCTTATCGCGCATAGTACAATGAGGGTAAGCGATATTCCTGGTTCCCAGTTTTGAGTTCCCAGTGCTGGCAACATTTGGCTGGGAGAGAGGCATGAGAACCGGGGATTTTTTATGGTAGGAGGTATTTTCCCTTGACTGATTTATTTCGAGAGATTGATAGCTGTGTCACTGCTCCACAAGGCTTTCGCGCAGGTACCACGGCCTGTGGCATTAAGTCTGATGGCACGATTCCTGACCTGGCTGTTCTGGCTTCGGATGTGCCGTGTGTTGCATCAGGCACATTTACGACGAGTAGCACACGAGCAGCTCCTGTGCTGGTGTGCCAGGAACGGTTGAACAGTGGTAGGGCGCAAGCAGTGATTGTCAATAGCGGGAACGCCAACTGTGCTACAGGCGATGTTGGCCTGCTCAATGCCTATCGTATGACAGAACTTGTGGCGGAGAAGCTGCACCTGGAAAAAGAGTTAGTACTCTGTTCTTCCACTGGGATTATTGGTCGCCAATTGCCAATGGAGAAGATTGAGGCTGGTGTGGCGGCTATTGAATTGGGTAGGGACCAAGGAAATGCCTTCGCTGAAGCGATCATGACAACAGATACTCGTCCAAAGCGTATTGCATTAGAGTTTCAGATCGATGGACGCACTGTAAGTCTGGGCGGAGTGACGAAGGGCGCGGGCATGATCTATCCCAATATGGCGACAATGCTCAGCTATTTGACAACTGATGCAGCAATAGCCTACGATTGGATGAGGGCAGAGGTTAAAGCAGCGGTCGACGATTCGTTCAATATGATCTCGATGGACGGCGATATGTCCACCAATGATACCTGTATTCTTTTCGCTAATGGACTGGCGGGTAATACGCCTATCGACGGAGATCATCCCGAGGCAGAAACGTTTCGCCAGGCGCTCCGGCATGTGACACAATACCTGGCGCGGGAGATGGCACGCGACGGTGAGGGAGCGACAAAGCTGATGATTGTCCAGGTAAGCGGAGCGCGCAATAAGGCGGACGCGGTAAAAGCAGCGCGCGCAATTACGCTTTCACCCTTGTGGCAATGCGCATTAGCTGGAGGTGATCCTAACTGGGGGCGTATCTCCGCGGCGCTGGGCGCCAGTGGGTGCGAACTCAACCAATCCACGTATGATATTTTCATCGGTAATGTGCAGGTGATGAAACAGGGCCTGGCAGCAGAGTATAACCAGGGGGAGGCTCGCCAGGCAATGGCAGGCAGTGAAGTAACAATAGCGATTGACCTGCATTTAGGGGATGGCAAAGCGACGGCGTGGGGATGTGACCTGACGCATGGTTACATTGACGAAAATACACTCTATACCCGCTAAGATGGGATGAATTGATGACTAGATTTCAAAGGAGAAAACGATGACGACAACGGAGACTAATAAACGTGACTGGGCAGCGCTTGAGCAAAAGTATTATCAGGGGGCTTTCAAACGCCAACCAATAACGCTGGTAAGAGGCGAAGGTACGCGGGTATGGGATAGCGATGGGAGAGTATTGCTGGATTTTGTAGCGGGTATAGCCGTCAATGTACTGGGCCATTGCCATCCAGCAATAGTAAAGGCGGTACAGCACCAGGTGACCCAGCTTGTACATGTTTCCAATTTGTATTACAACACGCGCCAGATTGAGCTGGCCGAGTTGCTTGGCGTTCAGAGTAACGGGATGCGTTCTTTCTTCTCCAACAGTGGCGCGGAGGCAAATGAAGGCGCAATAAAACTGGCACGCAAGTTTGGACGAGTGCATAAAGATGGCGCCTTTGAAATCATCAGTATGGAGAATAGCTTCCACGGGCGCACGCTGGCAACAACGGCGGCTACCGGACAGGCTTACTACCAGGCAACATGGGTGCCCATTCCTGACGGGTTCAAGCAGGTTCCATTTAACAACCTGGAAGCTTTGAAAGCGGCTACGAGCGAGAAAACGGTAGGGATACTTATTGAGGCGGTGCAAGGTGATGGCGGCATCTGGACAGGAAATAAGGAGTTTATCCAGGGCGTACGCCAGTGGTGCGATGAGAAGAACCTGGTGATGATCTGCGACGAGGTGCAGGCAGGCATGGGACGCACAGGGAAGTTCTACAGTTGGGAGCACTTTGACGTGGTTCCTGATATCGTGACGATGGCAAAGGGGCTGGCGGGCGGCATACCTATAGGTGCGATGCTGACGGGTGAGCGCACCGACCTCTTCACGGCAGGCGATCATGGCACCACTTTTGGAGGCAATCCTATTGCCTGCGCGGCAGCAATAGCGACGATTAACACTATTCTGGAGGAAAATCTGCTGGAGAATGCCACGAGGATGGGCGAGTACTGGCACACTAAACTCGAGGCATTCTGTAAGAAGTATCATTTCATTGATAGTCCGCGCGGCATTGGCTTGATGCAAGCAGTGCATGTACAGCACGAACTTGCGCCTACGATTGTGCAGCAGGCGCTTGAGCATGGCTTGTTGCTCAACAACATTGGGGCGAGTACGCTCCGAATGATCCCACCGCTGACGTTGAAGGCCGAGGATATCGATGAAGCAACTGCATTATTGGATCGTGCTTTGTCGGATGTGGCCAATATGCCGATTGCCAAAGTGTAAAGAGTTTTCCCCTAAAGAGAAGAAAGGAGACCAAGTTCCTTCTCTTTAGGGGAATTTTATGCCAATTTGCTGGCTACCAATGTCCAACTGTGACTGTGCGGCTGGACGGAAAATAGGAATCTTACACAGCGCGCAACTTGTAGCCGACAACATCATACCCTCTCCCTAACCTGCCATTAGCCGGCAGGTCTGTGAGCCACTCCCATTGTTTCTCTGCCATTATGGTAAAGCGCTCGCGGATGAGGTCTGGCAGTGTGCGGGGGACAAGCGGCAAAGTACGGCGGTGCGCTGCATCGTGATCGGTACCATAGACGTCAAAAACAAAGCCACGGATGTCGCTAATGAAGATGATGGTGCCATCTTTCTCTACGAGTTTCTGCAATAGATGGAGATGAGCCTGGATGATGCGTTGACGAAATGCACCGGCAGCCTGCTGGTAATGCCGATGGCGTTCTTGCTCTCCCAGGAGTCCTGGCGCAATATTCTGTACACGGTCGAGTATATCAAGCAGGGGATAGCTAAAAAGCTGGGAAAGGACGAGGGAACTGACAACCAGGCCAAATGCACCGTCTCCCAGGCCCTCTAGTTCAGGTGGATCGGGGATCAGACATTGCTCCAAACACTCTGCCGAGGCGTCAAAAAGCGCCTGTGCGCCGCGGGAAACCAGTTGATCCCAGGGTTGTTTTTCTAGTAAGCGGTGCAAATTATGGCTGACGTCACCAGTGATATCGCACTGAACGAGGCGCAGGCGCTTGCGAAACGTAGGTGTGGGTAGTTCCCTGGCGGCCTGCTGCATGGAGGCAAGGTCCAGGTCGGCGAGGACGACCTCATCGGAGCTACGAGTTAGCTCAAGCAGGGGAATCTCAGTGCAAGCACCCGCGCCAAGGACAAGTACATTGGGCGAGACACTCGATTTGCGTTCGCGCAGACCATGGAGAATAAGAGAGGAACAGTGTTCCAGGTGTTGGGGACTCAGGGCGCGCTGGGCCTTTCGTCGCTGCGCGCCCTGAGTCTGTATGTTGCTATATGAAAGGGCATCAATACGCACCGTGGTTACCGACCCTTATCTACCGTGATAGTGGGGGGAGCGTTTTTCCAGGAAGGCTTTGACCCCCTCGCGATGATCCGCGGTGTTGACAGCAATATCTTGTAACTCACCCTCTAATTTGAGAGATGTTTCCAGGTCGCTTTCAAGCGATTTATACATGAGTTCTTTGATAAGCGCATATGCCTGGGTTGGCCCATTGGCTAAGCGCTGAGCAAAGGCAGCGGTAGCTTCTTCAAATTCATCAAGGGGGACGCAGCGATTGACAAGGCCGAGGCGCTCAGCTTCCTGGCCGCTCACCTCATCGGCCAGCATGGCCAATTCCATAGCCTTTCCTAATCCTACCAGGCGTGGTAAGAAAAAGCCGCCACCCGCATCGGGGACAAGGCCTATTCTGGCAAAAGCTTCAATAAAACGAGCACTGTCGGCAGCAATACGCATATCACAAGCAAGCGCCAAATTGCACGATGCACCGGCAGCGACGCCATGCACAGCCGCGACAACTGGCTTTGGCATATGGCGAATGGCGTAGAGCATACGATGATATTTATGCAGGTGGTCACTGACTTTGAAAGGTGCATCAGCATTGCTGGCGTGGATCGCGCCGAAATCACGCAGGTCTTGTCCAGAGCCGAAGGCTCGACCTGCGCCAGTGATGACTACGCAGCGCACTGCTTTATCCTTCGCGGCCCTCTCAAGTACTTCGCCCATCTCTTCCAGCATAGTATCATTGAAGGCATTGTATACTTCTGGGCGATTCATAGTGATCTTGAGGACATGATTATCTTCTTGAATGAGCAGATGTTGGAAATCGGTGCGCATTGTGTGACCCTCCTGTTATTTCATCATTGGTACGTCAGGATCAGAGCAGCCGCCTTGACCGCTCCTACGTATTGATTGTTGGTACGTCCAGCATTAAGACTTCAAGTGCGGCGCGGGTGTTGACGTTTTGATCCAGGGCTTCCATTGTTCCCAGGATGGCGTGGACCATGCGCTCTGCCTCGCTCATGCCGACTTTCTTTGCTTGCTGGACTAAGATATCACGCATGTCTACATTGACAGTTAAGTCAATGCAATTATGCGCTGTTAATACCATATCACGCCACCAGAGTAACCACAACTCCAGGACAGTGCGAGTTTTTTCGGGGTCAACGCTGAGTCGCTGGGCTATTTCAAAGCGTTGTATTTTGCCGACAGTGGGCAATTTTGCAAGAGTTTCAAGTTGCGCTTTGCGCTCTGTGAGCAAGTCATCGTTTTCGACAGCCTGGATAGCCCAACCCATACGCCCGGCTGCCAGCGCAGCAATTAAGGTGGCCTCATCTTGATCGACGCCCCATTGTTTCTCCAAGGCAGTTTTGATTTGCGTGACGGTGAGCAAGTGCAGAGTGATTTGCTGCACACGAGAGAGAATTGTTGTTAGAAGCAAACCAGGATCAGGTGCTGTGAGGAGGAGAATAACATCATGTTCCGGCTCTTCGAGTGTTTTCAACAGGCAGTTTGCAGCCTGCGGGTTCATCTCATGTGCACCTTCGATGATGAAAATGTTGCGTCGCCCCTCCAGGGTTTTACGGGCTGAGTCGCTCTGCAGGGCGCGAATCTGCTCAATGAGTATGAACTGCTTATCGGGAGACCGTGTAATAATATGCAGGTCAGGGTGGTTGCTGTGCATGACTTTACGGCAGGAGAGGCACGTGTTGCAAGGGACCTGTGGGGCTACCGCCGGATCTGGGCCACCAGTGCAGAGCAGGGTCTGGGCAAAACGGAGAGCAAGGAGTGTCTTGCCGATATGTTCCGGGCCGGTGAAAAGGTAGGCATGGCGCACTTGCTGCGCAGCAAGGGTGCGATGTAGCAGGTCGATGGCGTGTTCGTGACCGACGATATTCCAGCCCGGTTGCATTGTTTGTTGGCGCGTTGTCATGGGGTTATGGTAGCAGAATTGGAGGGAATTGGCAATGTTGTGATATAGTAATATAGTGTATGGTTGGCAATTTCAGCTACCTCAGCCATTTATAGTGCAATGAGTGCCATTGGCTGAAATAGGAAATTACTCCTTCCAGGTACCCCTTACTGTTTCATAGTTCACAGCATAAGATAGATACATATGTTATGCTACAAGTGATTACTATTACGTCAGTGAATAACAAAATTAAACTCTACCCTTATAAACTTATATATTAGATAAGGTTGATGTAACCAATGGACGCATCTATCCGTTTCTACAATTCGAATAGCGATTTACACTCAGTTATAGATGCTGAACGTAAAGGGCTTCCTACCCCCCCGTTGGCAGCAGACGATGATAGTTGTGTAGATAGAGTCAATCAGGGGGCAGCGGCGGTGAATACACACCTTCAATTAGCTGTATCTGCTGTGCAAGAGCCGGTACAGAAGGTTGAAGTGGCGGATTTCGAGGCTATCTTTCTCCGCTTCCAGGGGCCAATTACCAATTTCATTTATCATCTGATAGGTAATCGCGAGCAGGCATACGACCTCACACAAGACGTATTTGTCAAGGCGTATAAAGCGCTGTTAAATGGTACAGTCGTACAGCCGGGCGCTCTCTCGGCGTGGCTCTACCGGATAGCAGCAAACACGACAACGGATACGTTACGCAGGAGAAGGTTGATAGCGTGGTTACCACTGTCGTTGTTCAATGAAGATCGTGGCATTGGGGCAGGCGTCCTATCTGACTCTGGTGGTACGGCATTGGAGAGCTTCAACAACAGTGAAGAGGACAGCAACGGGCGCATTAGCAACGGCAGTTCAATGTACGAGCGTGGAGGCTATGATGGCGGACGTTTTGAGAGCCGCGTGGCAGACCGCGAGATTGTAGAACGTGTTCTGAAGCAGATGCCGCCAAAATACGCTGTATGCCTTTGGCTATACGAAAATGATGGGCATTCCTGCGCAGAAATCGCAGAGATATTGAATATCAGCGCATCGGCTGTGAAAATGCGTTTGATGCGAGCGCGAGAACGTTTTATAAACTTGTACAAACAAGAAGTGAGCGAAGAGTGAATTGTACCGAGGCGCAGGTGTTGCTGGCAACACACCGAGAATTGAATGCTGACGATGTTCTTACTGCTGAGTTGGATGCTCACCTGGAGCAATGTCCTTCTTGCAGAAATGTGCTTGCTCGCTACAGCCTGATCGGTGAGCAGATACGTTCACTGCCAGCGCTGGATCCGCCTCCTGATATGCATGCAAAGCTCATGCGTGCTCTGGCTACTGAGCATGCGCAGTTCATGCAACGGCCTTCATCTCCGGCGCTGCCACCACCGGAATTCCTTAAACCCTATCTGCGAGATCACGTTCATTCCTCTTCTAAAACTGATTCACTGGCCGCGTTTTCATCAGCAGAAACGGGGCCTCTACCGATCATACGGTCAACTCGCAAAAAACAACGCCGTACATTTGGACAGTTTGCGGCAATCGGTCTAGCGGCAGCCTTTTTGATGGTATTGATGATGGGTGGGATTACATCATTACTGCTCCTGGCGCATGGCCAACTGGGTACTGAACCCCCCGCCCCATTAATCGTGAATCATCCCACCGATGTGGCAAAGATCAGTTACAAGACATCGACAGGGTACAATCACGTTGTAAGCGCAGTGGCCGACCAGTCATCTATTTACTATACTGCGTATGGAGATGGCGAAAATAGTAATTGGATGCTTGAACAGTTGGATCGCGCCACGAAGATCAGCACACCTTTGCTACCCACTGCCAGTACCAACCCGTTAATTGTATTGGGTAACTCAAATGATTGGTTGGTCTGGTTACAATTTGATGAACCTAAGATTACTCCACATTCAATTGTGACCGATCACTTGTCACACTCACTCATACGTACCTGGAGTTTACAGTATCTTTCTCTGACAGGGCGATCAGATGGAGGTATTGCTGTGCCCAACCAGCCAATGACACTTCTTTCAGGAACATTTGATCAGGACGTTACACCCGATTGGGTACATACCCCTATTCAGGGTACCTGGTTTATACAGAATACACTCCTGGTCGCAATGGTTGATGAGAATGGCACATCACATCTTGTACGCTACCCACTGGGCGAGAAAAACGGTTTTGCTGCTACAGAGATTGCGAAAGCCAGCCCGAACCACATTTTTACTTCTCCAACCGCTAATAATGACGGTTCACAGATATTCTGGGCAGAAGAATGGCGCAGCGATGATGAGAACCTGCATAGCGATAT
Organism: Ktedonobacteraceae bacterium; assembly: GCA_041499255.1. Classification (GTDB taxonomy): domain Bacteria; phylum Chloroflexota; class Ktedonobacteria; order Ktedonobacterales; family Ktedonobacteraceae; genus UBA11361. Next base: position 11,549 of record JBGQJX010000046.1, read on the forward strand.
ATGGACCCAACAGGTGATAGACACGATGCTGTTGCATGGACTGGCAGCCAGGCATAAGATGACGGTTCAGCAATTGTTTCTCCAGGATGGGCTGTCTTTCACACCAGTGGTTGTTCACAATACGCTTTTCTTGCTCAGCACTGCTGATGGAGGAGGGTTAATACCCACTACCCCAAACGTTACACCAGTGCCAACTTCGTCCGGCACAACGGTACCGGTGGCGACGCCGAACACCAGTACACCACCAATAACCTCGTGGGCCAATACGAATTTTTATTCGGCAGCTCTTGACAGTAGTGTGCGAGGGACACTGGTGATGTATCCACTCTCAAACTCACTCGACGCCTCACCAGCACTGGTAAGCGGAGCTACTGGCTCGGCCTCGTCGTTACAGGCGGGTAATGATTTTGTGCTGTGGCAAAATGGTGACGAAAGTTACGGCATGTATGACGCAGTTTTAAAATCTACTATCACAGTTGGGGATGTTTTGAACGATGCTCAGTTTCTAGCGGTGAACGGGGATACGGCGGTTTGGACGATCAGAAATACGGGAGAAACAACAGGAAGCACCATTAACCCGTCCGCAACACTGGTGGCTTTTAGCTGGCCGATGACATAAGTAAGCCATAAAAAAAGTGGGTTGGTCAGATTTGCCAACCCACTTTTTTATGGCTGAACAGTTCCCTTAAGAATTTTTGAGAGGCAGCGTAACTATCTCGGCTACGAGTTTCCACTCATGAACCAAGAGGACTCCTATCCAAGTCCGAGCGCTTAAGGGCTTTTATGGCACTCTTAGCAATCCTCTCAGTCGGAGGCACCATTCTCTTGCATATTATAGAAGCAAGACAACAAACACTGGACCAATCTCTTTCGCAAAGATTCGACCAACAATCTTTGACAGGCCAGCTCTATGCTCTGCAAAGTGTATGAAAAAGAAATATTGCCCCAAATGTGGAAAAGAGCTTGAGATTACTTTGTTTTATCGCAACGCCGCCCAGTTCGATGGGCTGTCTCCATATTGCAAAGTTTGTTGGTCCGAACACAATAAAGAGCAGCATGACAAGAAGCGTGTAGGATTGTTTGACAAACGTCGAGTACAAATGGAACAGGTGCGGCATGATTATTTCCATTGTATGGAACGTCCGATTCAAGCTTATATTTTGGGCTTGTTGGCTTCTGATGGGAATGTTTCCTCGTCCAGACCTCGCATCGCACTCTCTATCCATCAGAAAGATCGTGAACTGATTGAAATAGTGCGTGACGAATTGGCTCCAGGATCGGCAATACTGACACCACCATGTCGAGATTACCGATTGGCAAAAATATGCTTCACATCCCTGATGATGCATACAGACCTTGCTAAGCTTGGTATCGTTCCCAGAAAAAGCCTCATCTTGAGGTGGCCCGACATTTTGCCGATGCATCTTGCTAACTCGTATTTGCTGGGCATTTTCGATGGAGACGGATGGATTACCTTTGATCGGCGTAAGAAGAATCTCTACTATTCGCTTGGATTCACATCTGCCTCCAAGCCATTTCTCGAAAGGATTACAGAGGTCATCAATGGTGCTATTGGTGTGACCCCAGTCAATATTACTGCCAATAACTCCGCATATAGAATTCTTTATGGTGGAGCAAGTGCTTCGTCTATCCATGCATGGCTGCATCGGGATTTGCCTGGATTGGAGAGGAAACGAATAATCGTTTAAACGTCAACTTCCCATACCAGAGGCCACTGAATCAGCAATCCTTTGCCCTAATGTTAACTTTTCTTCGTATTCCTCATTTACATTGATGACAGGCGGATGATCGTGTTTATACGTGGGGAAAGAGAAGTGTATGCCATCGAACATATGCATGAAGCCCTCTATATTAGAGGCTTTTTTTGCTGGCACTTCGTTTTTGCCGGGAGTGATGTCCATACCAATGTCGTCCTTCACTTTACACGGTTGAGGCTTCTAGCACCCCAGGTATTTCGCGATAACCATCCGTTGGACCTCGCTGGTGCCTTCGCCAATTTCGTTTACTTTGACGCTTCGCCAGTAACGCGATACAGGATATTCATCCATAAAGCCATAACCACCGTGTATCTGCACGGCTTGATCCGCGGCGCGTTTGGCGGTTTCTGAGGCAAAGAGTTTTGCCATTGAGGCCTCGCGCGAGTAAGATTTACCCTGCATGTGCAGCCACGCGGCCTTATAATACATTAAACGCGCCAGTTCAATTTCTGTATCCATATCGGCAAGTTTAAACTGGGTGACCTGGAATTTGCTGATAGGCTGACCAAATTGTTTGCGATCCTTCGCGTAGCTTAAGGCTTCATCCAGGCAAGCCTGTGCCAGTCCAACAGAGAGAGCTGCAATGGCAACACGCCCGGCATCAAGGATTTCCATGAATTGCTTAAAGCCATCGCCACGCTGGCCAAGGATATTGTGCTCAGGAATAACGCAGTCTTCAAAGTTGAGGGGGCGAGTATCCGAGGCTTTCCAGCCCATTTTTTTGTAGGGATTGCCTATGATATAGCCTGGGGTTCCCTTTGGCACAATGATATTGGTGATTTCTTTGTGCCCATCGGGCCGCATGCCAGTGACGGCGGTAATGGTAACGCCACCAGTCATAGCGGTACCGGCGTTCGTGATGAAGCTCTTAGAGCCATTTATATGCCAGTAGCCATGCTGTAGCACGGCACGCGTTTGGGTACCGCCCGAGTCAGAGCCGGCTTCGGGCTCCGTTAATCCAAAGGCCCATAATTGCTCTCCACGAGCCAGGGGTACCAGAAAACGCTCTTTTTGTTCTCTACTTCCAAAATGGTGGAAAGGGCTTGCACCGAGGGAGGTGTGAGCCTCCATAGTGATGCCAACAGAGACATCGGCGCGCGATATCTCTTCTATAGCCAGGCAGTAGGAAAGGAAGTCCGCACCGGCGCCGCCATATTCTTCAGGAAAAGGAAGTCCCAGTAACCCCAGTTCGGCCATCTTGTGAACAAGCGCATAAGGAAAAGTTCCTGTGCGATCCATTTCTTCGGCGAGAGGTTTTATTTCTTGTTGGGCAAATTCCCGGCAGGTATCCCGAATTGCCAACTGCTCTTCATTGAGTGAGAAGTCCATCTCGTTATGTTCTCTTTCTGTGGCATGCAAAAGACGTATATACAATATCGATCCAAGCACCATTATACGAGATGAGAGCAAGGATATAACTCTGGGACAGTAACGAGGGTTGAGCAAAACAAGGGCATGGTTTGCTCAACCCTCGTTAATGGTACGCGGTCAAGGGACTTATGAGAGGGTTTCAGCCACGCTTGCGCTGCTCTGCAACGCTGAGGCGCCGACTCC
>JBGQJX010000047.1:0-14608 GCA_041499255.1 Ktedonobacteraceae bacterium
CATGCCACGCTTATCTCCAATTTCTCGAAATAGAGCCAGGCTTTGTTCCAGCAATCCCTCAGCGTGATCGATATCACCTTGCACAAGAGCCAGAAATCCTGCGCCATAAAGCGCTTCCACGCGTACGGTTGCCACAACGTCTTTGCTTACTGCTAGCGCGCGTTCCATGAACGCCTGGCCTTCCCTGAAATATCCCCGTACTTCCCAGAAATTCATCAACGCTGTACAAAACTGCAACGCTTGTTCTGCAAGATAAGCACTCATCTCAGCCCGTTCCAGCATCCACGAGAGCGCAGCGCGCAGATTTTCATGCTCCTGTTCCAGGTTATCAAGCCACCACGCTGCCTCAGCCCCAAGCAAATTTGGAGCAGTCTCCACTGCGCGAGCCAGATAACACGCGGCATGGGCATCGCGCGTCACCTCCATTTCCTCTGCCTCGGCCAGGCGCTCCAGCCCATATTCGCGCAGCGTCTGCAACATCTCGTAACGTGTCCTGCCTTCCCCAGGTTCTTCCTGTCGCAGCAGGCTTTTGTCTACCAGAGCCTCCAGCCAATCCGAAACGTCACCTTCAAGCTTGCCAGCCGCCATGCACACCCGTTCAGCCGCCTCAAGCGTACAACCGCCGGCGAAAACCGCCAGCCTTCTGAATAGCTTCTGTTCCTCAACCTCCAGCAAGTCATAGCTCCAGGCTATAGCCCCACGTAGTGTGCGCTGCCGGACCGGCAAATCGCGCGCTCCACTCGCCAGTACAGCCAATCCCTGTTCCAGGCGGGCAAGCAACGTCTGTGGAGGAAAATATTTACAGCGCGCCGCTGCCAGTTCAATGGCGAGTGGCACCCCATCCAGGCGTGCGCAAATAGCCACTACAGCCGGAGCATTCGCGCTCGTCACCCGAAAGTCGGGACGCGCCGCTTGCGCTCGTTGGACAAAGAGTGCCACCGCCGCGTATCGCGAAAGAGCCGCCAGGTCCGGCAGGTGCGCTGGATCAGGCAAAGCCAGAGGAGGTACGTTATATTCGTGTTCCGCGCGCACATGCAGCACTGCCCGGCTGGTAACCAGTAACTTGAGTTTTGGGCAAGCAGCCAGGAGATCCGCCACAACAAGGGACGCGTCCAGTACCTGTTCAAAGTTGTCCAGCAACAGGAGTAGCTGCTTCTCCTGGAGGGATGTTTTCAGCCGCTCGAACAGGAGTTGATCTCCAGATTCATCTACATCTAGCGCCTGGGCGATGGCAGGCATAACCAATGCCACGTTACTCACAGAAGCCAGGGGCACAAAGAACACCCCATCCGGGAAAAAAGCCACCAGGTTTGTTGCCGCTTGTATACTCAGACGTGTTTTGCCAACACCTGCTGTGCCGGCTAGCGTGAGCAGGCGAATATCATCGCGACGTAGCAAATCAGAAACCACTGCCAGTTCCTTTTCGCGCCCAATGAATGATGTGGGTTGAACCGGCAGGTTGTGCAGGTGGTCAGAGGAGGTCTTGAGCGGCGGAAAATCGGCAGGCAAACCCTCGATGACCAGTTGAAAGAGGCGACTGGGACGTTCGATATCCTTGAGGCGGTGCTCGCCCATGTCCCGCATGCTTACTCCCTCAGGCAAGTCGTGCTCCACCAGGTCGCGGGTCGTCTGGGAAAGCATTACCTGTCCACCGTGGGCAGAACTCATGACACGTGCTGCATGGTGCACGTCCATACCGACATAGCCTTCCGAGGAGAGTTGCGGCTCGCCGGTGTGCATACCCATACGCACGCGCACCTCTACACCTTGCGGCCAGGGATAAGAGGCGAGGCTGCGTTGAGCGGTCGTCGCCGCCCCGACAGCATCTGTAGCGCGGGTAAAGGCGATAAAGAAGGCATCCCCCTGCGTGTCCACCTCGTGGCCGAGATACATTTGAAAAGCCACGCGCAGGAGACGGCGACATTGCATCAACACGTCAGCATAGTCGTCGCCAAGTTGTTGTAGCAAGTGCGTTGAGCCTTCGATGTCGGTGAAGAGCAACGTGACCGTCCCTGTCGGCAGGTTTCGCATGCAGGATTATCCCTCCATCATCTTCTTTGTAACAGCAGCATCTACCGCGCCGTATGCCTTTGCTAACAAAGAAGAAAGATTCGTGTCTTCGACCGAGAAAGGTGCTCCTCCCAGTCTTTTGAGAACTGCCTTGTCAATCTTAGGGGTAGAGAGATTTACAGTAAAGGACTCCAATGCCTCCCCAGCTTGCCAGAATGTTTCTCGATATTCTTCGAGAGATAGCAGGTTTTCTTCCTCAGCAGCAGCCTCGGCAGTCGATGAAGTTTCTTCCACCGGGGATGTCGCAGCCCGTTTCTCTCGCAATACAGCAATGATTTGTTCCTTCGTCCGACCGCGCAATTTGAAAATCAGGAATGGGTCCTCGTCGAAGCGCTCGGCTAACAGGTAATAGACAGCAGCGATATGCTTGCAGGGATTAGCCCAGTCAGGACAGGAGCAATCAGTATTCAATTCTCTAAGCGCCGTGGGGAAAAGCGAGACATGCACTGACGCAAAGGCTTCCTCTATATTCTTAGGCATCTCACCCGCCAGTAGTTTTGCCGCAAATATCGCCTGGGAAGCCATAGCATCTGTGACCATATCCCAATCCTGATCTGAAAGCGGTTCCAAACGTATCTTGACGTTGTACGGTTTGGGTTGAGATCCCTGAACTTTGGCCTTGACAAGACCGGGTTCAACGTCGATTGAGATCACCTGTCCCTGGCGCGCGTAAGAGCGGCCTCGCGTCAGCCGCGTTCCCATGCTGAAGGACTCTAATACTTTTATCCAGCGTTTAGACCACCAGGTTTCACCGATCTCGCCGCGCTCGCTTTTGGTCTTGATACCACCTTCAACTTTTTTGGGCCGCGACGGCTCGTAATAATCCCAGTAGCCTCCGCCTCTCCATCGTCCCATGCTTTATTCTCCTACTGCCTCACGGCTCAGAGCAAACAGTTCTTTGAGCTGCGCTGTCGACATCTCGGTAAGCCAGTTCTCCCCACTGCCAACAATGCTCTCAGCAAGCACCTTCTTCTGCTCTATCATCTGGTCGATTCGCTCTTCCAACGTGCCAATACTGACGAATTTATGAACCTGTACATTCTTTCTCTGCCCGATACGAAAAGCTCTGTCAGTCGCCTGATTTTCCACAGCTGGGTTCCACCAGCGATCAAAATGGAATACATGGTTGGCTGCCGTCAGGTTAAGCCCCACGCCACCAGCCTTAAGCGAGAGAATAAACAGCGGCGCCCCCCGACGCTCCTCTTGAAAACGCTGCACCATGACATCGCGCTGCTTTTTAGGCGTGCCGCCATGCAGAAAAAGCACCTCGCGTCCCAATGTTTCCTGGAGATGATGGCGCAGGAGCGTGCCCATCTCCGCAAATTGGGTGAAAATCAAAGCCTTGTCACCCTCTGCCAGGGCCTCTTCGAGCATTTCCTCAAGCCGGGCAAGTTTCCCTGAGCGACCAGGTAACGCACTTCCATCAGCAACAAACTGAGCAGGGTGGTTGCATACCTGCTTCAGTTTCAACAGGGTAGAAAGCACCAGTCCCTTGCGTTCGATACCCTCCGCTTCTTCGATCTTTGCCAGCATTTCCTGCACCACAGCTTCGTACAACGATGCCTGTTCCTGTGTAAGATTACAAAATACTTTCATCTCCATTTTATCAGGCAGATCCGCGATAATCGTCTTGTCGGTTTTCAAGCGACGCAGCACAAATGGCTGGATTAACCGTTTGAGCGCTTCCGCGCGGTTTGCATCATGGTACCGCTCGATAGGAATAGCAAAATTCTTACGAAAATCTGTGCCGGAACCCAGATAGCCAGGATTCAGAAATTCCATGATCGACCAGAGCTCAGAGAGCCTGTTCTCTACTGGCGTGCCGGTCAGAGCAATTTTATGCTTCGCATTGAGCTTTTTTATCGCCTGGGTCTGCTTGGCGGCATCGTTTTTGATATTCTGCGCCTCGTCCACAACCACATAATCCCAGTCAATAGAAGACAGATGCTCTTTGTCGCGCAACGCCAGGGAATAGGTGGTGATCACCATGTCGTTTTGTTTCGCCTCTTGTTCAAATGCTTCACCCGAGAGCCTCTCGTGGCCATGGTGAATCATAGTCTTGAGAGACGGCGCGAACCTCTGCACTTCCTTTTGCCAGTTACCTACGATGGACATTGGACAGATGAGCAGAGCTGGACCAGGTTCTGACACTTGTTGTCGTACGTCGCGATCATGCAGCAATAGCGTAATGAGTTGAATGGTATTGTGACACACAATGTTATCAGCAACAAAGTTATGATGTGTTTCAACCTCAAAATCGTAGACCCAACCATCATACTGAACTTCCTCAATCTCCTTGATTCTGCAATAGTAGACTTCCTGGTCAATTAAGCGTTGCAACTGTACTTTCGTTGTAGTCAGCAATTGTTTATCCAACTGCCCATAAGCATCCAGCGTCTGAACTGTCCACTTTGATAGAGCCTTCTCCCGATACTCTCGTTCTGCTTCACCGCTCAGTATGCTGTCGAACGCAGTTATCACCAACTTCAAACTGTTTGGTGAAAATTGTTGTGAACCATTGATATATACGGTACCCATCCCAAAATGACGAGCAGGAAGCCTGGTAGCAGCTACAGTGTTGGCCATAATCTCTGAAGCCGGGATACCCTCAACATTGGTATTACCTACCATTTCACAGATTTTTTCTAATCGTCTTTGCTTTTCATTACCTGTAAAACCTATCTCATAGCAAAACTTCCTGGCAGCATTCCCACCCAAAACGCCAATTTGATACTGGCGAAAAATTCCGCTGCCATTTGTCGCTCGCTTCCGCTTCGTAGATATTCGCATCCAAATACCAAAGCGCCGCAACAAGTAAGAAAGCTGCTGAATTAGCAGAGGCGAAGCAGTACTAATGTCAATGCTTCGCATACTTGCGACAACAGAAGCCTCGGCCTCAAAGAAGTTGCTCAAGAAAATCCGTACACTTTCAAGATCAGCTTGCATAATAAAATCCGGTATACGTTTCTCGCGTGACAGCTTACCCCATTCGTAACCTCTGGCTTCGAGGAAACGTCGATATGCCACGCTGGTAACTCTCAGATATGGAGCGCGGTTATTACTACTAGAGCAAATAGAAGGTATATTGGTCTTGATCCCACTCTTTTCACCTGATCGTTGCAGGCAATGAAACAATTCTTCAAGCACCGCCACTTCTTTCTGTGTGATGACGAGAGCACTTTGAGCCCTATTTTCATAGCCCTCGGAAATTTGCCAGGCAAGGAATTTTACAAGATCAGGGTCTTCTGGTTTGCCATTCCAGATAAGCTTTGCCGGAACGCAGACATAATCACCAATATGCAGGTCGTTTGTCCAGCCCTTGTCGGTGAGCAACTTATGCGGGTAGGTAATGGTTACGCTACTTCCATCTTCCAACCGAACCGAGCGCAGACGCTCACTAACCTGTTGGCGATATAGCCGCTTGATGGGAGCTTGCACAATTCGTCCCGATACTTCATCGATTGAATTAGTAAGCAATTGTTCAGTGGGTTCAGCCCAATAACCCTCTCCGTCAAACATGACTTCTCCAGCGTAACGCTTCCAAATATCCTCAGCCTTCCGCAGCATGCCGTTCGTAACAATAAGAGTCGTTGCGCCAACGCATTTACCCAGTCCCATGTCGTCCGCCAGACAAGCCCCAAAGCCGAATTGCTCCAGAAAAGCCAGCCAGGAAACCCCCTTGAGCTGATACGGGCGCAATTTTCCTTGAAAGGTGGAAGGCGTCTTGATCGGTGACAATTTAGCATTCTCGGTCAGCCCATCCAATACCTCCTTAATCCAGCCATCGCCTTCAATATCCGTTACCGGAAGACCTAATTCAGACGCTTCCTGTCCCAGACCTATGCGCAGCGCCTCACCGAGCGACATATGCCCGTTGCCATGCTTTTTCTCGAAGAAGGCGATAGCAGCCTCAACCTCCTCCGGGCGCAATTCAACCCACTGGCCCCGCACCTTTATCAAAGGAACCTTCAGATTGACCAGGCTCTCAAATTCTTCGGCTGACAGCTCTGTTTCTCCTATCGCGACTGTCCAATCGTAATCGATAATACTCCTCAGCCCCATCAATCCTGAGCCTGTTTTTGCATCTGCCTTCGATTTCACCTTCAATTTGGCGCCCAGGCGAGCCGTGGGCTTTTGCCACCAGGGCGGAACAAGCACGCCAAAACCGCTTTGTTCAAGCAAAGGGGCAGATTCACGCAGAAAAACATAGGCCTGCTCAGTGCTCAGTTTCAGGCCTTCAGGGCGCGCTGTTTGTAAACTATCCTCGATTGCAGGGAAAAGACGGGAAGCTTTGCCAAGATCGGCCAGCAAGCGTTCCTGCGGATTCTCAAATTTGCGTTTAAGAAACGTGAGGGTGCCCGAACGCTCTTTCCAGACCATTTCCACCGGGACTAGCAGGCTTCGATCATCATTAGCCTGCAGTAGGAAACTGATGCGCCAATCGGAACTCTTTCCGTTTTCTTCGCCAGGTGCATTAAGCCGGAAGCATGTGCGGAACGCGGCGCCAGTCTCAGCAGGCCGAATCTGATCGAGCCAGCTATGCAACTTCTCAGAAAAACTTTGCAGTTCTGTGGGAGTTGCCACCAGCACCGGGTCACCCGAAGAAAGTCCTTGCAGCCACTGCTCCGGCAACGATAGCTTGTTGGAGCGCCTCCTACGACCTGTGGGTGTCGCAAGCAACGGCGTTGAAGACAAACTCCCTCGTACAAACGAATCTAAAGTTTGGTTCAGAAAAGAGAGCAGAACGTTTTGCAGCGCTGAGGGTTTCATTTCGCTGGTTGGCAAAAATGCCCAGCAAATCGGCGGCATCGCTCTTGAGAGTACGGAGAAACGCTCAACATCCTCTGCCGCAAGGACCACCTGCCAGGCCGCGCGCAATATAGCAACGCCATCCTGCCGGGTTTCCTCAAGCGCCGGGATATAGGATTGCCTCGCAATCAGTTCAAATGTGAACCTGGCTACCTCCGTCCAGAAACGCAGTGAGCTGCCATATGCTAAGCCACGAGGAGCATCATTGGGCAACGCGAGCAGAAAATCAAGCGCATTGCCCGGCTCGAGTGTCAGCGTGGCTACCTCCCACAACGTAAAACCTGTCGCTTTCAGGTCAGTGGGCTCTTTCTCGAGTATAAGTTCAGGCGAGGATTGTGGCGCCGTAGCTGTAGAAGGCAGAGAAAGTCTTAAACGACTGGAACTCACGCTTTTAGAAAGCAGGCTACCCACAAGCTCGCTTATAGCCTCTCGCAGTGGATCATGGGGTAAGGCGAAGAGGTGTTGTTGAAATGGTTGTTCCCCGGTTTGCTTACCACGTCGTCGCGCGGTGGTGCCTGTTGGGCTGGATGATTCCGCCCAGAGATGGAGTTTCCCCGGTACAAGATTATCCCAATTTGCATGTAAGACTATCAAGAGAGCGCCTCTTTATCCATTTTTTTTCGCGGCATAATATACCAGGCAAGTACTATGCAGGGTTTGCTTGCAACACAGGTATAATAGCACAACTTCATTGAACAGGCTATCACGAAACGATCGTACGAGCATTATTAAGGTGGAGTGTAATACTAAAGCTGATATACAACAAGTTTTCAGTCCACTGAAATATGAATGTGATACAATACGCTAAATCGCTTCAGAGAGGCGTTTCTTCTTTTGAAGCGGCTACGCTTGCCGGTGCCACTGAAAGAGGAGTGTGAAACAAGGCAGTCTCAGAGCGAGCCAATGAACGAAAGCAATCAAGGCAAAAAAAGCCTCGTTCCCAATCACGTGTTAAGAGAAGAACGTGAGCGACGTAACTGGACACATAAAGACGTCGCTGAGATGATCAATCTTCCCAACCCACGGACCGTAGGCCGCTGGGAGCGCGGCATCTCCTTCCCTTCACCTCACTATCGCCGGGAGCTCTGTCGCATTTTTGAGAAAAATGCGGAAGAACTTGGCCTGGTCAAGCGCAAAAGCGGAGAGACAGCACAACCTTCTGCGCTGTCTGAAAGTAGCCAGAAATCCCAGCAGATTTGGAAGATGCCACTTAACTTCACCTCGTTCATTGGACGCAAGCTTGAGGTCGAAGCAGTATGTGCGCTTCTCAGGCGCTCTGATATTCGCCTGGTTACCCTGCTTGGTGCAGGAGGTATTGGCAAGACGCGCCTGGGCATGGAGATTGCCAGGGAGATGCGCGGCGATTTTGCCGATGGAATGTGCATTGTCTCACTTACCTCGACAAGTGATCCTGGCCTTGTGGCTCCCACAATCTCTCAAGCACTGGAAATACAGGAGAGTGGAACTCAACCCATTATTGAAGTAGTGAAGAGCGCGTTGGGGGATAAGCGCTTCTTGCTATTGTTGGATAATTTCGAACAAATAGTGACAGCCGCCCCTATTATCGAAGAACTGCTCGCGGCTTGCGCAAACGTAAAAGTATTGGTGACGAGCCGCGCAGTGCTACACCTCCAGGCAGAACACCAATTTCAAATCGCTCCGCTGCCATTACCTGCGCTCTACTCCCCGTCTGATGTAGAAACGCTCGCTCAGAATGACTCGGTGACCCTCTTTGTTGATCGTGCACAATCCAGGCTCCCTACTTTCCGGCTGACTCCACGTAATGCGCGTGCCGTAGCGGAAATCTGTGTGCGCCTGGATGGCCTGCCGCTAGCGATTGAACTGGCAGCAGCCCGCATCAAACTACTGTCACCACAGACTCTGCTTAGCAGGCTCTCACAGAAGTTCGAGCTCCTCAAAAGTGACATTCAGACGCTGCCTGAAAAGCAGCAAACACTCTATAAAACAATCACGTGGAGCTACGACCTCCTGGACCTCCGGGAACAATGGCTCTTCAGGCATCTTTCAATATTCGTCGGTGGCTACACCTTAGAGGCAGCAGAAACCCTCTTCAGCCGCAGAGAACAGCAAACAATAGATATCATTAATACCCTGACATCGTTACTCGATAAGAGCCTTATACAACAGGGAGGACAGGAAGACGAGGAACCACGTTTTGTGCAGTTAGAAACGGTACGAGAGTATGGGCTGGACTTGCTACATAAGCAAGGCGAATTAGAGCCAGCCCACTCTGCACACGCAATGTACTATCTCGCATTTGTCGAGAGGGCTGGGCAATACCTCAAGGGAGCACAGCAAGCTGAAGGACTGGCGCTTATAGAGCGGGAGCAGGAAAATCTACGCGCGGCCTTGCAGTGGTTTATTGAACAAAGAGAAACAGACTGTGCGCTGCGCTTTTGCGACATCTTCGGTAAATTTTGCGGTTTACGGGGCTACTGGACTGAGGAACAACGCTGGCTGAGAACCGTACTTGCATTGCCACAGACGCCCGAGTGCCTGGGGATGCGCGCCCGGGTACTGCGACGCGCTGGTCATCTTGCCTATCGTTTAAGAGACCTCGCTACAGCTCGCGCTCTACAAGAAGAGAGCGTCTTACTCTCCCGTGAGCAAGGAGACAAACAAAACCTGGCAGGAGCGCTTAGTGGATTAGCACTGACCATGTACCGTCAAAACAATATTGCTGCCGCTATTCCTCTGCTACAGCAAAGTATTATCAGCGCCCGAGAGTCAGGCGACAAATGGGCCATCGCCAATTCGTTAGAAAACCTGGGAAGGCTCATCTTTTACCAGGGCTATGTCAATGAAGCTCGCCTTTTGCTGGAAGAAAGCGTTGCCCTCTCGCGCGCGCTGGAAGACCGTGAGAGTCTCGCACGCGCGCTCACGACGTTAGTCTCCATTGAGATCGCACAAGACCATCTTGCTCAGGCCGCGGTATTAGCGCAAGAGAGCTATGATCTCGCCCGAGCATTGGGTACCAAACCGCTCGTTGCTCTGGCGCTCGATAGTCTTGGGTATGTCGCCATGTTCCAGGGTGAGTACGAACAAGCAACACGGCTCTTTGAGCAGCGCATCAAGCTCGCTGAAGAGTTGCATGATAGAGCAACGATTACGCTCAAGCGGCTTACATTGGGCGACATTGCGCTGGCACAAAAAGACTTCGGACAGGCAACGATATGCGCCCAGGAAAGCCTCAGGTTCTTTCGTCAGCAGGGTGACAATCCGAATATTGCCGCAGCACTCAGTCTAATGGGAGACATCCAGCAGGCGCAGGGAGATCTCGTACAGGCAAAGCATCTCTACAAAGAAGCATTGCAATTGGACGAGACGGTCGAGAACAAAAGAAAGAGTTTCAGGCGCCTTATTGGTCTAACAGGGATCACAACAGACCAGCAGCCGCCAAGGTAAGAAGCAGCTCCCGGCCTATATTACCTGATCGTGGAAAGACGCCTGATCCTTCATTGTTCCACCGGCTGCTCTTGCACAATGCTTTCTATAACATCGCTGCTCGATTGCACACCACTTTGGCGATATCCTAGTAAGAGTAACAGGGGGGAGGCCATCATCGTTGTCACCAGGGCCATAATTACCAGCATCGCAAAGAGGGTTGGTGAAAGCACACCCAGGTCCAGGCCGATGTTGAGAACAATCAGCTCAACCAGTCCGCGTGTGTTCATCAGAATACCGAGGGTAAACGACTCCTTCCAGGGTTTTCCCATCGAGCGATCGGCAAGCATACATCCAAGTATCTTCCCCGCGCAGGCAATTGCAAGTACCAACAGGCATATCAGCCATAACGCGGGAGCGCTAATCAGCCCTATCTGGGTTCGCAATCCGCTGTAGACAAAGAAAAGCGGGAGAAACAGGAGGTTATTCACCTGGTCGAGGCTGCGTACCTGCTCGATGTAAGTGGTTTTACGCGGCAAAATGACTCCCATGAGGAACGCACCAAAAACGGGGTGAATACCGATTGCATTGGTATAGTAAGCCGAGAGCAAGAGCAAAACGAGACTGAGAGCAATGAGTACGCGCTTCGACGGAATACGTCGGTCAGCATAGGCAAGGAGCGGGCGCACTACTGTAAACATGATAACAATAAAGAGTAAGGTGAGTCCGAGAGTGAGTAGCGCGGATGTCAGTCCTTTCGCATGGATGATGGCGATCACCAGCGCGAGCAAACACCAGGCCATAACATCATCTACAGCAGCACAAGTCAACGCAAGCATACCTACTTTTGTCCCCAACATATTCTTCTCGGCCAGTAGCCGGGCGAGCACAGGGAAAGCTGTGATGGCCATTGCCGTCCCGACGAGGAGCATGAACGAGGGCAGGGTCGCCTTAGATCCGGCCAAACCGGGATAGAGAAAGTATGCAAGTACTGCACCTGAGACGAGGGGCAGGAAGATGCCACTGAGGGAAACAACAATGGCATTCCGGCTCTGGCGCAGCATCAAGTGCGTGTCCAGGCGCGTTCCCAGCGAGAACATATAGAGCACAAGGCCGATTTCGCCCAGAGTCTGCAGCGTCGGCATAGCGCTGATGGGAAATAAGAAGGCCTTGAGACCTGGTAAGAGTGCTCCCAGCAGTGAAGGACCCAGCGCAAGACCCGCCAGGATTTCACCAATGACCCATTGTTGACCAATGCGCCCACTGAGATAACCAAAGATTTGTACGACGATCAAGATGACGATAAGTAGAAGTAGTATTTGTCCCGTAAGCATTTTACCCCCTCGTTTCACGAGTACCAGTTTTCAACCTGGTATAGCTCTATCTAAAAGTATACACTACCTTGCTTGGTGTGAAAGCACTATGAGCCGCATCACTGCATCTCTATGAAGTTTTTCACCATCGTTTGCCATGCATATGACCCGGGCGGTTTGAAACGAAGACAGTGATATAATACATATCCGGATAGGATACACTCCTAACCATATTTCGATTTGAAAGGCAGATAACAAAGATGTCCATAAACATAACGCCACTGACACAACGCCCTGCCTGGAAGGCGCTCGAGGAACACTACCAGAAATTACAAAACCTTCAACTCCGAACGCTCTTTGCCGAGGACCCCGGTCGCGGGGAGCGCTTCGCCACGGAAGCCGTTGGTATATATTTAGACTACTCCAAGAACCGCATTAGCGACGAGACGATGCGCCTGCTGCTGGCACTCGCCGAGTCATCGGGCCTGCGAGAGCGCATTGACGCGATGTTCCAGGGCGAGAAGATCAACGTAACAGAGCAGCGCGCCGTCCTGCACGTGGCCTTGCGCGCACCGAAGGAGCAGTCCATCGTTGTTGATGGCCAGAATGTGGTGCCAGAGGTTCACGCTGTGCTGGACAAGATGGCTGACTTCGCCAACCGTGTGCGCGGCGGCGCCTGGACGGGATATACCGGGAAGCCCATGCGCAACATTGTGAACATTGGCATTGGCGGCTCAGACCTCGGTCCGTTCATGGCCTACGAAGCTCTGAAGTACTACAGCGATCGCGGCTTGATCGTGCGTTTCGTCTCCAATGTCGATGGTAACGAGTTCGTCGAGGCCACCCGCGATCTCGATCCCTCGGAGACGCTCTTCATCGTTTCGTCCAAAACCTTCACGACGCAAGAAACGCTGACCAACGCTCGTTCGGCTCGCGCATGGTGCGTCCATGCGCTGGGGAACGAAGAGGCAGTCGCAAAACACTTTGTCGCCGTCTCTACCAACACCGCAGAGGTAGAGAAGTTTGGCATCGACACAGCAAATATGTTCGAGTTTTGGGATTGGGTTGGTGGCCGCTATTCCTACGACTCGGCCATAGGCCTTTCCCTGATGATCGCCATCGGCCCCCAGCGCTTTCACGAAATGCTGGCCGGCTTTCACGCGATGGACGAGCATTTCCGCACTGCTCCCTTTGAGCGCAACCTCCCTGTGCTGCTTGGGCTTATCGGCATCTGGTACAACAACTTCTTTGGCGCGGAAACCTTGGCAATCCTACCCTACGACCATTATCTTGGACACCTGAGCTCCTACTTCCAGCAGCTCGATATGGAGAGCAACGGGAAACACGTCGACCTGGAAGGCCAACGGGTGAATTATCAGACCGGGCCAATTATTTGGGGACAACCAGGAACCAACGGACAACATGCCTTCTACCAGCTCATTCACCAGGGAACCAGGCTGATTCCTTGCGATTTCATTGGCTTCTGCCGACCCCTGAACAAGCTAAAGCCGCACCACGATCTGCTGATGGCGAACTTCTTTGCTCAGACCGAGGCCCTGGCATTCGGCAAGACGGCTGAAGAGGTCGCGGCTGACGGTGTTCCTGCATTCCAGGTGCCTCATCGCACCTTCGAGGGCAATCACCCGACCAACACCATTCTCGCCGAGCGTCTGACACCAGGGATACTTGGGAAGCTGATCGCGCTCTACGAACACAAAGTCTTTGTGCAAGGCACCATCTGGCATATCAATTCGTTCGACCAATGGGGCGTCGAACTGGGGAAGGTACTGGCGAACAGGATTATCCCCGAGCTTGAAAGCACAGACGAACCCGGCCTGGCCCACGATAGTTCGACCAATAAGCTTATCCGGCTCTACCGGGAGTTGAGAGGAGAAGCATCGTAGAGCAACTGAGATGAAGAACACAGGTGTATGTCTCAATCTTTGTCTTCATCGTCACATCACATTCAGCATTCCAGACCCAAAAGGGCTATTGTAAAGCAGGTTATGTATCTCTTCGATCGCTAGAACACGTGTATGATATGATAGATATAGACAAACGCACTACACCCACTGGCAAAGTAGCGCGTGCAACAAAAGTAACGACCTTTGATGGTTTATACGACGAAAGGAAAGAAAAATGGCCGAAGCATATTGTGTGAAGTGTAAAAAGAAAACAGAAATGAAGGACCCCAAAGAGGTGACTATGAAAAATGGCAGACATGCCATGAAAGGCACCTGCTCGGTCTGCGGAACCTCAGTACAAACTTTCCTGAGCGAAAAGAAAGCGTAATAGCACTTTCACGTCCTGACTATGGCCAACAAGCCATTTGCGCCACTGACAGGTTATACAGCAAGAGGAAGAGGCGAGGCCTTCTTTTCCCACATCGGCCCTTTGCCGGAGCATTTGGGGAAGTTTGATCGTCTTTTCCTCGTCGATCACTCCCTCCCAGTTATCCTCGAGAGTTCGCACTCTTTTGCCCGCATGAGCTATAAGCAGGTTCAGTGTGAGAAAGTGATTTCTCTCTCACTGATTTTCTGGAACCTCTCCTTCTTCCGGCAACAATACAATTTCTTGTTTCTCTATCATCTCTCTTCTCCAGGCGTAAGGGCAATCCCTGCAACCTCGTGTGGATTTCCCATCTCAATCCCTGCTCCTCTGAACATGTGAGTACGCGGTAAGAATGATGCCATGTAGAGTATATCATCGTCTCACATCCCAATGAATGAAGGGTGGTATCCTAAAGAGGATGAAGATTACCACTCTCGTTGAGTAGAAAAAATGTGAATGAACAAGGACAAGCGCCAATGCAAAACATGACACCCGCTGAATTTCGAAGTTTCCTGCTGGACCATCCCCGGACAGGCAAGTTAGCGACTGTTCGTAAAGATGGTCGCCCACACGTTGTACCCGTCTGGTTTGACCTGGACGGGGACACCATTATCTTTACTACCTGGCATCAGTCCGTCAAGGCCGCTAATCTCCGCCGCGATCCTCGCATCTGCATGTGC
>JBGQJX010000048.1:0-14567 GCA_041499255.1 Ktedonobacteraceae bacterium
GCCCGCCGTATCTTTCGCCAGCACCGGCGTCTTCCCGAGCGAGACGGCAAATTGCCTGACTCTATCAACGGTCTCTTCCGATGTTGAGATGGTCTTTACAATTTCGACCAGCTTCATTACCGGGGCTGGATTAAAGAAATGGAGCCCACAAACCTTGTCGGGACGCTTGGTAACTGCGCCCATTTGCGTTACATTGAGAGAAGACGTGTTGCTCAAAAGAAGCGCCTCTGGCTTTAGAACATGATCCAGTGCCGGGAAGAGACGCAGTTTCTCCTCCATGTTCTCAATGACCGCTTCAATCACCAGATCACAGTTGGCGAAATCGGCCATTTCCAGGGTCCCATGTAAACGAGCGCGGTTCTCATCGACCTGCCCCTGGCTCAGCTTTCCCTTGCTTGCCATGGTGTCCCAGGCGCTGTAGATGCGCTGCATGCCCTTGTCTAGAAACTGCTGATTGACTTCTAGCACGACAGTTTCGTAACCAGACTGTGCACAGGTCTGTGCAATGCCTCCGCCCATCAATCCACAGCCGACTACACCGATTTTTCTTATAGCCATCGACTCTAATTCTCCTTATCCACAAAATTTCGTATTTCCTCCACTGGACCACTCTCCACACCAAAAATAATCGTGTAGTGGTTCAGCTTGGGAAAATTGACATAACGAAAGTTTTTTATTTCGCGCTGGATTTCTGGTACAATTTCCTCTGACAGCACTTGATCGTTATCAGCAAACAATCCTTGACCTGCACGCATCAAAAGCGTTGGAACAGTAATGTCCTTCCACAGTTCTTTGGGCGTGTTCTCTGAAATCTGCTGTTGGCCATCTTCGAACACACCTTCACGATAAGCTTTAGAGACTACTGATCCGTCTGTATTTCGGCGTACATCGTGCTCGAAGTAGAAATCGATATAGCGATTCCAGTAAGATCCCAGGAATGGAGTTGCATTCAGGCGTTGCACATATTCTTCAAACGAAGGAACAGGTGTTCCTAGGCGATTCATGGAAGCAGTAAGCCAGGCAGGTTGCCCCTCAATCGTTTTCCATGGTGTAGAAGCGAATGCATCGATTAAAATAAGTTTGCCAAGTTTCTGGGGATAATGTACTGCGAAATAGAGCGCGACGAACGCTCCCATGGACTGTCCGGCTACTACTGGACGATCCAAATCTAATACGTCGATCAGTTCGGCTAAGTCGGTTGCATGGATAGGAATACCATATCCACTCGCAGGTTTGTCACTATCTCCTCGACCACGTAGATCATAGGCATAGACACGATGATCACGAGCCAGGTCATCGGCAAATGCCTGAAAACAGAAAGCGTTGGCGGATATACCATGCACAAAAATAATTGGAGGGCCTTGCTCACCCCACTGAAGGTAGTGAAAAGTAAGGTCGCCAGCGGCGACAAACTCATCGCGAACTGGTTTCATCAGCATAGTCTGCTCCTAAACGTTGAAATTCATGCCACTTATCCATTGTAGCTCTGATCAAAGGGGCGCCTTGTTCGTAGCGCTGTTGTGGCGAACGCCACCCGTTATACAGGCTGCGAGAGGACACGCCAGGCCATAAGACATGTTTGATCACTTGCAAATAGCGATCTATTTCTGGGGCAAAGAGGAAGGAGTACGATTTATCTTCCATATAGAAGTAATGCCCATGTAAAGCATACCATGCGCGTACGTCGTCTTGAGACCGCACAACGAGGGAATGGAGTGTTTTTGTTGTGTCATATTCAGTAGTCCCAAAGGGGAAGCAGTGAAGGTGGGCATGAGCTACCGTTTGACGGAAAATACCATGTTCCCAATAAACAATAGGAGCATAGTACCTGGCAAAGAAACCTTGGACTTCGCGCTTCAATGCCAGTAACTCTGCATCTAGTTCGGCTGGTATGGCTCCATAGCAGGCAAAGTGACGCTTGGGAACAATGAGTATATGACCCTCAACGAGCGGAGCATGGTCGGCAACAAGGAAAAATGCATCAGTCTCTTTGAGGATGTTCGTAGCAAAACTGCTATGTAGACAAAATGCACAACTGGTTTCAATTGCTTCAGTGTCCAAGGAGTCATGGCTCCCGTTCTGCATCCAGGTAGCTCCTTCATGATAAACAATAGATAAACATAATGTTGTATTCGATATTTTGAGTATAGCTCAGAGACAGCACTATATGCAAGTTGCAGCTATGGAGGTTGTTACCCTGCGTGTCTAAAACCTGCTTCAGCCATAGTCAGAGGCTTCCCTTCGTCCAATATACAGACGTCGACAACTTCACCCACTACCAACGTCGAGTCTCCTGCTTCAACAGTATGGCGCACCTCGCACGCAACACACGCGAGGGCTTCATGCAAAATAGGGCAACCATTAGCCCCAATATCAAACCCGATGCCATCCAGTTTATCAGGATGCTGGCGAGCCGATTTACCCAGTTTACCCGCCAGTTCTCGCCCCCCTTCGCGCAGCACATTGACAATAAAGATACGGCTGCGGAGGATCATTGGCAGTGATTTCGAATCATTCTCGATAGAGACTGCTACCAAAGGTGGATCGAAGGAGACCTGCGTCAGCCAGTTGGCCGTGAATATGTTGACCTCACCCTCATTCGCGCATGAAACCGCGTATAGCCCATAGGTGAAGGTCCGTAATACCTGCTTTTTCGTGTTTGCGTCCATTATATAGCCCCTACCTTTGTAATGCTGAAGATATCCGTTTACGATTTCCATCATAACTTCGGAATGACGCTCTTATCTATTGTAACCGCAGAAAAAGTACGAAGGGAAGGGCGACACCCATGACTTTTCTGCTGAAATTGTTCGGTCTGCCTTCAGACGCATCCTTTGGCGTTGCCCCCAACAGAGAGAGCGCCATAAAGTATATTGTGCATAATGGACAATTAACTTGGTTCTTATCTAAAAATAAACTAAAGAAAAGGCTTTAATGCATCAGTAATGTCTAGAACGCAACCCGAGGTGTCCTGGAAACGAGCTTGCCGGGTCAAAGCCTCTCCCGTTATCACGCACCTCTAGGACGATCTCATTAACCTCTTTTGTGAGCTGGAGTACTACCATGCTGGCACGAGCGTGCTTGACTATGTTGTGGAGCGCCTCCTGCGCGACACGGTATAGCGCGTGCTTCATCTCCAGAGAGAGAAGGGGTTCTTCTCCCAGATCCGCCTCGACCGTCAGTTTGTAGCGGGTACGCAAAACGGCCACTTGCCTGGTGAGCGCTGCCACCAGCCCCTCGATTTCCAGTGACTCGGGACGGAGTTCGAATATGAGGGCGCGCATCTCAGCGAGACCAGCTTCAGCGAGAGTCAACACGTAGTCGATCGATTCCAGCGCCTGTTCAGGATCGCCCTCTATCTCCAGGGCCTCGCGCGCCGTATGCGCTCCAAGCCCGATCCCGTAGAGAACCTGTGAGACGGAGTCGTGTAGCTCGCGGGCCAGGCGTTGCCGTTCCTGGAGCAACACTAGTTCCTGCACCTGTTCATAGAGGAGGCGGAGTTCACGTTCCCGGCTGCTGGCCTGCTCAGCGCGCCGCCGTAATGCTAAAGCCAACTGACCGGTGATGATGGCCGTTGTCAGGAAGACCACCAGCGTGAACAGGTCTTCCGCTTTGGTGACGAGAAAGGTATATGGCGGGGGGAAGAAGAAGAAATCAAAGCAGAGGAAGGCCAGTAGCGACGTCAGGATCGCGGCGTAGAGTCCTCGAGTACTGGCTAATGTCAAAACGAGGAGCAGATACACAAAGGCGATGGTTGGAATTATCGGGTAGAGATGCGCAACCGCGATCACGCTAGTAATGAGAGATACTCCCGCTACGGATAATGCGCTATCGCCTGCGTAGTGCCCCCAGCGCGGCCTCGCTCCAGGCCACCGCGAAGAGCTCAGTCCAGCTAGCTTCAACGTCTCTTCCTCTCATTATCTCACCTCACTGCAGTACTCGCGGAAAGATAGCCCTTGCTGTAGGGCTGGAGAGATCAATCACCTACCAAGTGTATGGTGGAGGCCATTACTTCATCTGCTTTCCTTGTTCGGTGGAGACCAGCCTAAGGCGTATCGCACTCAGGACCGCCTGGGTGCGGTTCTGCACGCCCAGCTTTGCTAAAATATGCTTGACGTGGGTCTTGACGGTGTCCTCGGCAATTTGCAGATCTCGTGCTATTTCCTTGTTCGAGCTGCCCAGAACCAGGAGGCACAGCACCTCCCTTTCACGCTCGGTCAACGCCTCTGTCGCCTCGGGTGTCCATACTTCGTGCAGCAAATAGACTGAGGCCTGGGGAGTGAGTTGAACCTGCCCCGCGGCGGCAGCTTTGATGGCTCGGCGCAGTTCAGCGGCCTGGATGTCCTTGAGCAGGTAGCCAATCGCCCCTGCTCTCACCGCACCGCTTTCTAGTACGCTCGTCAGGGCGACGATCTCGGTCTCCGGCAGTTCCTTGCGGATGGCCGCGGTGGCCGCAATCCCGTCCATCACGGGCATGAGCAGGTCCATCAGCACTACATCAGGGCGCAGTCGTCGCGAGAGTTCAACCGCCTCGGCACCATCAGACGCCTCACCCACGACGGTCAGTTCCGGGTCGCGCCCCAGGAACCTGTGCAGTCCTTCGCGCACGACACTATGATCGTCTGCAATCAACACACGAATAGCCATTGACCCTCCTCCCTTCGAGCAGGGCGGTCCTACCACGAAAGGGGTAAGCCGCGTTCACCCGTGCGGGCGATGCACTGAGAAACGCTCCATCTTATACTTGTCTCAAGAGCAAGTAGGGTGGGAATCGAGCACGTAATCAAATAGGAACAATACCCGGTCGGGATCAGTTTACTCGCTACTAGTGTACCACAAAGTGGCGTACAAACGCCACCGAGAGCGCCTGAGCCGTATGACAAAGATGAGGAGATCATGATCGCGTTGCTCCTGGTTGATAATGAACACCTGGTTCGCCATGGGTTGCTCGTGCGGCTCAAATGAGTGACAGATATCACAATGATCGAGGAAGCAAGCAATGGGACCGAGACGGTTGAGCTGGCGCAGGCACGCCACCCTATGTGGTCCGTTCCTGAATGGAGGACAACGATGGAGGTGAGCGAACTGACTCCTCAAATAAAACCGGGTGAGACGCACCTGTTAACCTGGCGGTGGTTATGACCAGTCTGCTGCTGCCATTTACTCACGGGATAGATGTCGTTGCCATTACCTACGCTCTGGCATTGGCTCAACGCTTCCATTCCACCTGGTGGTCTCCGACTTCCAGAGACGCCAGTCGTGCGAAAGCCACGCCTGGAATCCATCCAGCAGTCCAAGGATTTTTTGGAATTCGTGCAGCACAAAGCGACGAGACAGAATATACCCATTGTGCGTGTCGAGCTATATACCCACCATCCCGTGCGCAGTATCCGCACCCTCGCCCAGGAAATGGAGTGTGCTGGCATCCTGCTCTTTGTCCACTGCGGAGTCGGGGTGCTGCTCTCAACCGGTGAGGTGAAGCAGCTCCTGGAGGATGATAGCCTACCCCTCTACGTTGCCCCTTTGCCCTCGAATGAGAGTGGCTTACCCAAGTTGAGGTAAGAGTGGAAGGAGGAAGTACTTCTCATCAGGCCAGTCACCCCTCACCAGCTCTTGAGCAGGTGCGCGATTTTCCCGCCTGGGGTGAGTTCGTAGCGGATGCGGTCGGGGTTTATCTCCTCGACCTGCGTCGCGTGTTCAGCGGTAAGCACCACATCGCGTGGGTGAATTGTTTGCCAGATACGTCCCGCTGAGTCTGCCTCCTGTGGCCGATAGACAAAGCGTGAGGTCAGCCTGGCTTTGCGTGCTAACAGCGCAGCCTGTTTCAATGTGGCTTTAGCGGGCTCGTCTTCCAGATAGGGATCCACCATCTCGAACAACTGCCCAATCCGCTCTGCTTTCGGCTCGGCAAGATACAGAAACACCACCGGCTTCCCGCGCGCATGGGCGATAGCCGCATCAATCACGGCGTTATTATGTTCGTCACCGGCGGCAAGCACAGCGAGGAGCGAATCTGGCATGCGCCTATCCAGATAGGTGGTCGCCATGGGCGCGCGGCCCTGTCTATAGTTGACGTATGAGACGCCCATCCCGGCGAGTGCGACGGAACACCCAAAGACGGTCGCCAGTGGCTGGGAGACAATACTGATCGACCAGGCCAGCACGACCAGCAACGTGGTCAACAAACCCAGCCAGAAATCGAGCCTCCGCCACACGCCTATAACCCTCCACCACAACAAAGGAGCGTCAGGGAGTGCTTTCCCGTCCAGTGAGGCACTATGCCCATTGAAGAGAGATAGGGGAAACTGAGAGTTGGAAACGGAGAAACTCCGGAACCTCCCGCCCTTCATGGTGGAACCATCCCTATCTGCATCTTGATTGTGTCGCCGCTGAGAAAGAACGTCAGGCTGGGCAGCCTTCCTTTCACGGAACCGGATAATATCCAATCCGACGCACGTCACTGTGAATGCTCCCAGTAGCCCGAACGCGTACATGTCACCCAGGATGTTGATCTCACCGCGCACAAGCAACAGCACGGCAATAGGAATGCCTGTCGCTAAAGCGATCGACCAGTGCGGCGTTCCGCGGAACCGGTTGCGTCTCAGGATAAATTCGGGGAAGAACTCCATACGTGCGAGGGCCAGGAAAACATGGTAAGCTCCAATCAAGGCGGTATTACTGGCGAATGCCAGGATCAGACTGGCGCTGATCGCCACTTCCGTCTGCAAGATGAGGTTCCCCCAGTGTCCCCCCAGTAGCGAGAGGAGCTGCGTGGAAAGCACCGAATCGGCCGCCGCATCCTGTTGCAGCAGGGTCGCCAGAATCGTCAGCAGCGGACTGGTCACGCCAATCGTGATGACCACGAGCAGCAGCGCCAGACTGATAATCTTCTTGCGAGGCGTCTTCATCGAGGGAGAGAGTTGCGAGATGCTCTCCAGGCCAGAGAACGCTAGAAAAGAACCGGCAAATCCGACCAGGATCGAGGTGGGAGTAAGGGAGGCATGCGCGAACATCCGGGCGAAGAGCGAGGGAAACTCTGCCACAGGGATGTGGGTAAAGACGGTCCAGATGACGGCGAGATCGCTGGCAAAGGCGATGAGGGCCCCGACCAGGCTCACCTTCGCGCTCTCGCTAATCCCGACCCAGTTCAGCACTCCTAGCAGCATCAGTACACTAACGGTGATCTCCAGGATAAATGGGCCAATCGTCGGGAGTACCACGCTGAAGTACTGGACAGCCGACAAGCAGCTGATGGCAGCTGTGAGGAAATAGCTCACCAGGATGAACATGCCCCCCAGCGCGCCTACCCAGGAGTTGATGGCCTGCGCCGCGACCGTCACCACGCCCCCGCCCTCGGGGAAGCGCGCGCTCACCTCAGCATATTTGAGGGTGAGCAGCACAAACACCGACATCGTGAGTAGCACAAAAAAACCGGCGAGGTTACCGACACGCCCGTAGAGAATACCTGGAACGTAGTAGATGGAAGAGCCGATATCGGCGAAGACCACAGCCCAGCACAGCAAGGGACCGAGCTGGCCGACGTTCTGATGCTGCCCATCCCCTTTGGGCAGTGGTGACGTTGCCTGTGCCATAGATGTGCTCAACTGTCTTTCTTCGCGGAGACGTTTTCTCAGCCTGCCGACGGGAAGTCACAACGATTTCCTCTGCCGTGGGGTACGCCAGTGGCCGGTGAACTGATCCCGGCACAGTTCCCACGCGAGATGAGTTCTATATCTGCATCCTCTTGAGACAAGTATAGGGCGGAGCGTTCGTCCGCGCATCGCCTGGACGAGTGAACCCGATCTCACCCTTTGGTGGTAGAGTTGTCTCACTCGAAAGGGGAAGGCCGATGGTGTTCCGTAGCTTGCCGGCCTATGTTATCTACTCCATGAGTATCCACATCCGTAGAAACCTTAACCATAATGTGGTACTTTTCTACCAAATAATAACTATCTACGCGAATATACAACGGCAGCTATCGTACAATCGCAGGTGTGTGAAGATGTGTCAATTCAATTCAAAGATGTTCGTAGTGTAAACAGTTGGGAACGCAATCAGGGAAGGCTTTCTTTCAATGAGCAATAATACCATCTCTGTGCGGCATCTGCAGCATACCTCTGATTGTGCAGATATTGTCATCATAGGCAATGGCATTGCAGGTCTTACCACCGCAGTCGAAGCTCGTCGTCTCGCTTCCGAAACGCGTATCGCTATTATTACCGATCAATGCCATCCTACTATCAATACTCCTGCACTCAAACAGTTTGCCATTGGCAAACTCACGCAGGAACAGCTCCTGGCATATCCGGCGGGTACTGAGCGTGCTCAGCGTATTCGCGTGATCAATGCACGAGTTGAAGCGATCGATGCTGAAGGGAAGTTTTTGCGTTTACGCGGTGGTTATAACTTCGGTTATGGCTCGCTTCTCATTGCAACTGGCAGTCGTCCCAACGGGCTACCTGCCCATCTTCCGGGACGTGATTTTGATGGGGTTCTCGCCCTTCACCGCTTACAGGACTACCTGGATTTGCGACGGCGCCTGCATGGTGTGAGTTCGGCTGTGGTTATTGGAGGGGGTGCTCATGCTATCGAAACAGTAATGGGCCTCTTATACTATGGTATTGAAGTCCACTGGCTTATTCGCGGCGAAACCTTTCTGTCGCAGATGCTTGATAGCACTGCTTCCTCGATAGTATTGGAAAGCGCTCGCTGCGCCGGAGCAAAAATCGCCATGAAGACCGAGGTACTCGGCGTTGTCGGGAGAATGGGTTCGGTCGTTGGGGTGATCACAAACGACAACAACATGCTTCCTTGTCAGTTAGTGCTAGTCTGTACTGGTACTTCAGCAGTCACCAACCTGGCAAAAAACTGCACTATCCCTATGATGCATGGCGATGGTATTTTTGTCGATGAACAGTTCCGAACCAGCGTGCCTGATATCTATGCTGCTGGCGATGTATCCGCTCGCAAGAACCTTCAGACCGGCGTCTATCAGAGACAGGCCCAATGGTATGCTGCGGTGTTACAGGGGCGCTCTGTGGCGGCAGCGATGACAGGGCATCACGAAACGCATTCCCATTCTATTGGAGTTTCCTGGCATGCAACCCACCTGGGCGATCTGTCTATGCTTACTGTTGGAAATCCCCTCCATACATTTGAAGGGATGACAATATGTACCGATCGCGGCAAAAAAAGGTATTGCCGTATGTCCATCATCGGTGATCGCCTGGTGGGATACCTCTCTGTAGGCGCTGCTCAACCTGATAGTCTGGCTATAAAAAATATCATCGATGAAGGACGTTCAATTCGGAGTATTAAAAAGGATTTGCTCAAAGGAACTTTTGATGCCCGAAAATACTACTCGCAATGGCGATCACAGGAGACTCTGGAAATGGTCACCTCAGGGAAAATACCTGTTGTCAAACCACAGAATTATGTTGTACCCCTGGTTCGATCATTTCCTACTGCCGATCAACCGACGATACATGGTTGGGAATATGATGCGCGACCGTCATCCGGAATGTTAGGGGAAGGAAGTGTATATCGAGTGGAACGCGGTGAAGCCGATAGAGAAACGGGGGAAGGGTATGCAGTACCGTCGGCAAAGGAGATTGCATCCATCTTGTTAACCCTGCCTG
This sequence comes from Ktedonobacteraceae bacterium, assembly GCA_041499255.1. Classification (GTDB taxonomy): domain Bacteria; phylum Chloroflexota; class Ktedonobacteria; order Ktedonobacterales; family Ktedonobacteraceae; genus UBA11361. Next base: position 9,639 of record JBGQJX010000048.1, read on the forward strand.
CGCGCCCTGTCACGCGCAGCCTTTTATCCTACAGTGCTCCCTTGCCAGTAATCAAAGGCCGGAATACATCTCCTCTACAACCAAAACAGAACCTGTCAGAAAAGGCCAACTTTCTGTTATAAGTGAAGTGTAAAGGAAATACCTTGAAATCAACTCTTCTCCATAAGACAGCTCCACAAGTAGCCCAGGAGATACATGCTTGTATTGGCTGTAATGAATGCTTACTTGCGTGCCCTGCGCTGGCTGAAAATCTATCGATCGATGTATTGAACCGCGAGACACTCTCTGGCGTTATTTCTGCGCCAGTTGCGCGTTTTGCTCGATCGTGCTATCAGTGTGGCGCATGCGTAGCTCCCTGTCCCGTAGGGTTACATCGCGATGCAATGATGATGTGGATAAAAGTCCGTCTATTGCGTTCTAGAAGAGGGGATTAAGAGGTATCGTGTCAATGCCCGATCATCATCATGAACATCAGAATTCCAACCGTAGGGACTCGACGAATCGCATCCCTGGCTATCCCTGGCTCTTCTTTCATATGAGACGCTCCGGGGTTATCGGCCTCGTTGTAACGCTCATTATCTGTGGGTTAAGCGGGGTTTTTTACATCTGGTACAGTCTATCTGGATACGAAACCACGCCTGATAGTTGGGCTGGCCTGGGTTATGCGGTCATCGGGACGGTATTTCTGATCCTGGCTGCGGTGCTGTATACTATCCGTCGTCGTTTACGACAGCGAGCGGTAGGTCAGCTCAATGCGTCTTTGAACTGGCATGTGCTTCTGGCAGTGATGGGACTGGTTGTGCTCTTCTTGCATGCCTTCGGCCATTTCGCACCGATCTCGGGAACATTTGCCCTCTATAGCATGATCATCCTGGCGATAAGTGGCTTTGCCGGTCGTAGTCTCGATCATTTTCTACCTCGCTTGATCGCTCGTGAGGTTGATAAAGTTCTGACTTTGAAAGGCGATGATCGCATCGAATCAGTCTCACAGAAGCTGCGGGCGATCGTTGTGCATAACTCACAAGAAAATCGTGGCATTACGGCAAATTCTTCCTCCTCTACGCACGCAACCATGCCAGCTCGCTCTTCGGCACCTCATGGTCTCCCCTTTGCCACCGATGGTCAGCAGCCATTGGGAGCTTCATGGGACCTGGCGTACATTTCACTTGAGCCGACTCAACAAGAGTTAGATCTCAATGCGCCCCATTATCGTTTCATTCCAGATAAAAAAAGCGCCCTCACTCGCCCTGGTGCATTCATGCCTGGAGCTGAGGAACATCTCTCAGAACTAGAAGAAATGCAGCTTGCCATGCGCCGCGAGCAGTTTTATCGCTACATCATTCGCTACTGGCGTGTGCTGCATATCTTCCTTGTGTTCATCACCCTTGGCCTGGTGACCTGGCATCTTATTTTTGTATCGACGTTGCTGTGGCCACGCTTCTTTCATTAGCGCGATGTGGGATGTGATACCTCGGGTCCCTAAGGTATCGTTTGTGCTGGACAGGTAATCTGCACCTGCCTCGTGTTCGCCTCAAATGTAAAACTACATGCTTGACCATTGATAGTTGTTGTGCCTTGACAGCCCTTTAACAAAGTACCATTGATCACACAATTAGGTGATGACCCACCGTGTGGATGATCTCCATTCGGCACTCCATCGATTGTTCCATTGACTGCTACCCCATTGGCATCTTTCGTGATAGTGATCGGGTCTGGTAGCTTGAGTAGTCCCATGCAGTTCAAGCCGTTTGCTTCGTAGGTAGCTACGTAGCGTTGCTCGAGGAAGGTAAGCAGCGAGTTGGCAACAGCCGGGTCAGGTGACGTGCTTGCTAATGTCAAAGGCATATCAAGTAACAGCCGACTTGGCGCAATCATGCGTAAGTTGGTGCAATATACTGCCGTGTTGGCTAAACTACCAAAACCTGACGTTGGTTGATCTACCCCAAGTCGGTAAGCATCAAGTTTCCTGTAATCGGCTTTGTTGTCGGTGAGAACCATTGGATCCCTATTTGGCACAAGCGCCACAGGCGCGTTTTGGTGGTAGGCTGCCTGGAGTTCGTTGAGCGGGAGAGCTGTTACAATTGCCCCTGGATCAGCGAGATCAGGAGCCATCCATGGTGTACAACCCAGAGATTTGTCCAGGATAACTGCGAGCAGTCGGTTATCACTGCCATTGGCCAGTGGCTGCGCATTTTGTATTGAAGCTTGATTAGAAGCGGTCTTTTGCGCCGTTTGCCCATTTGCGGTCACAAGATAGGTGGTTGTGACGTTGTCGCTCTGATCCATGTCAACAACCGAGAAGTCGCGTACGGAAGGACAAGTCCTACCATCTTTTCCTTTTCCTAATGGTGGAACGGTAAGCTTTCCGCTGAGAACTGCCTGGTTTGCAGCTAGAAAGAATTTTCGGGCGTTGCAGAACGCAAATTGCCCAAAAATGGAACCATGGGCTCCATTGACACATCTGCCTGCCCGCAGACTGCCATTATCGTCATGAAGGGTTAAATTATTCCCGTTGAATCCGAACCAGATGCCCACGACAGCTCTATTCGGAAGTGCCGGTACAACAGGAGGTACAGCGGGTTGGGTGCCCATATCGACGACCAGCGGGTTGTAAATAGCGATCTTACCTGTCTCAAGATCAAACACAGCTGCCTGGACGAAAGCTGCCTGGGCTGCATTGGCCTCCTTGCACGGGCCATTCGCAGCATCTGTAGCAGTTAACTGATAGGGTGTTGACAATCCTTTTGAACTTAATGGGTCAGGTGGAACAATGAGTGTACAGTCGCCATTGATTGCTGCAGCTGCGTGTGAACCTATCTTTGGCAAGACAAAAACTGCTGCCGCAACAAGCGCAAGCACTACAGGAACGAGTAATCCGGTGAATAGCAGTAGAGAAAATCGCCTGCGCCGTGACTCCTGGTACCCCGAAACAAAATATCGTTGTTTGCGCATATGTTCTGCTGAACCTTTCTTTCCTTTGATGTCACAAAATATCCTTCAAGCCGTCGGACAGGAGCGAGCACCATGAGTAAGTATGAAATTCATTGATACGCTTTTGTACATATTCGTACATCTGGGATTGTATGCCAGTACCTTACGGATTTTTACTTAAATCACCTTTTTTGGTAGGAAAGTACCACATCGTGGTTAAGGTTTAAATATTGAGGAGTCACTTATTCGTCCTTCCCCACTTGACTTTGGGATGTTCAACGGATATAAGTATAGTAGTCTCGGCGAAGCAGCCCGTGAGTATTTGAATGAGCGGAAGCGTCTAGCTTCGCTCATAAGAGATGTAAGGAAGGACCTGTATGGACCCTGGTAGTAGTCAACCTCCCAGTACGTGGAGATGTCTACACCTTTCTGTAGGAAAAGTATTCGTGATTTGATAGCTCATACCCTAAAGTTCTCTCTATCAACTTACACTTCGCTTTTCCTACGGATCATTTCCGGTGGAAAGCGAGAAATGTGAGAAAGTAGAGGGAGTCTCTCCCCTTGCCTATTTCTTTTGGCTTGTTGATATCTTTCTTTCACTCCACCCCGCCAACATTGTGTGCTATACGCAACCACCAGGTGTTCTGATATTATTGTCAGATATCACTTTGTGCTGCCTAAGCCCGTTTTTCCGCTGCTACAATACAATTCAGGATTTCTTACATTCATTGTGAGGAATCCTGGCTTTATAACAGGCAACCAAAGAGAGCAGTGCGCCTATTCATGCTCGCTGTATCATAAGGAGATCCACGATGGAAAAGAAAGTGACGACACGCCGCACGCGCCGGGTCTGGGTGCGCCAACTACTACTGATGCTCTCTGTCATTGGCCCCGGGTTAATCACCGCTAACGTGGACAATGATGCTACTGGTATCACTGGCTATTCCCTTGCCGGAGCCCAATATGGCTATGGCCTGCTCTGGGCAGTCGTCCTGGTTACCATCAGCCTTGCTGTGATACAGGAAATGGTGGCGCGTATGGGAGTCGTCACCGGAAAGGGCCTGGCGGATCTGATCCGTGAGCGCTTTGGTGTGCGTATCACCTTTTGGAGCATGGTGTTGCTCCTCATCGCAAACGTCGCTACCACAGTAGCAGAGTTTGCGGGTATTGCCGGCGCTATGGATATCTTTGGTGTTAGCCCTTTCATCGCTGTTCCCATTGCAGCTATAGTCGTATGGTTCCTCGTAATTCGTGGTAGCTACCGCTACGTTGAACGTATCTTACTGGCATTATGCCTCATCTATGTGAGTTATATCCTCAGTGGTTTTATTGTGCACCCCGATTGGGCACAGGTGTTCCATCAAACTATTTTCCCGCCATTCCAGCTCAACCAGGGGTATCTGCTCACCCTCGTCGCCGTTATCGGTACCACCATCGCGCCCTGGATGCAGTTCTATCAGCAATCTGCCATTGCTGACAAGCAGATCAAAGTCGCTCACCTGCGCTACGAGCAGCTTGATACCTATATTGGCGCCTTTCTGACCGACTTTGTTGCCTTCTTCATCGTGGTCTGCACGGGTGCAACGCTTTTTGTCCATCATATTCAGATCAACGAGGCAAAAGATGCTGCGCTGGCCCTTGTGCCTCTGGTGGGCGGCAACGGTCAATTTGCCGAAATCCTGTTTGCTATAGGATTGCTCAATGCATCATTGATGGCTGCCAGCGTTCTGCCTCTTTCCACAGCTTACTCGATTGCAGAAGCCTTTGGCTGGGAGCGTGGTGTTGGGCATACTTTCAAAGAAGCTCCCAAGTTCCTTTTTCTGTACACCTTCATTATTGTTGTGGGGGCGGGCATTACTCTGTTTGTGCCCAGCAACCGCCTGGTCTTTGTGCTCAATCTCCCGAATGTTGTCGGCGGTATGCTTCTTCCGCTTGTATTGGTGTTGATGATTCAGCTCTGTAACGACCGCCGCCTGATGGGGCGCTACGTCAATGGCC
>JBGQJX010000049.1:0-14447 GCA_041499255.1 Ktedonobacteraceae bacterium
AGCATATCCGCGTCTGTATCCCCGTAGCCAGTGTGGAACTGAACCGGCAGCTCCTGTCGTGCGGCTTCCGCAAATGTCACGAGTAGAAGGGTATCCAGCAGGGGTTTATGTGCCAGCCGAAACGACCCTCTTTCTTGCACCTCACGACGAGCAACGGCAAATGCTTCCTCAACATCATCGATGTCCCAGGTACGTATATTCAGACCGGTGCGATAGGCTACAATACTTTTTAATGCTACATATCCTTGCCCGCGTACATCGTTCAAAGCAGCTCGTAGCGCCTCGACAACTGCCGAGAGCGTACCATTCTCGGCTATCAAGTGCTGCATTAGCAGTTCAACTCGCAGCATTGGCGCCACCCGGCAATTCGCCAGGTCACTGACCATCGAATCCGACAATAACATTTCTGGTGGCGGATAGCCTTTATCTACGAACAGTACATCGAAGTTTGCAGCTTGCAGGAACTTCCTTACCAAATGTTGATCATCATATTGCTGCCGTGCTGCCAGTACTGCCTCTTCCGTTGATTCGCATTCGAAAAACGCAGCCATCTCGCGAATCAAACGACGGTAGAAGAGTGTGGTGGCTACATGTGTACTCTGCATACCAGGATCAGATGATTCAGTGAAGAGTCGCCGCCACGCCGTTAGATCCGCTAGCGCCTGAGTTTGATAGATACCATGACAATGATTATCTGCGAGTGGAACATTTGACAGATCTATGGAAGTCATTGGAAGCCTCCTGACAGACTAGAACTTATAGAAGTGATTCCGGATCTCAAAATCGACATCCTGTCCAGCAAAAGCCTTTTCCTCAGAACGGCGTACCGCCAGGTAAGACCGGCGCATCAGGTCCCCCATCGCCTCCATCAGGAGTTGATCTCGCTCCAACTCGTTCAACGCCCCAGCCATCGTTGTTGGTAATCGATGAACACGGTGGACTTCAAGTTCTGCCTCACTCATTTTACCGGGATCGTGTTCGCAAGGTAAACCTGGATCAAGTTGCCGCTTAATTCCATCCAGGCCGGATGCTATCAGGCCACCCAGGGCAATGTAGGGATTTGCACTGCCATCTACCGACTTTAACTCGATGTTATAGGTCTGCTCCTCGCGTCCCCAGTACGGCGAGACCACGCGTACTGCTGCCTCGCGATTATCGAAGCCCCAGGCAGTATATGCGGAACTCCACGTATGCGGCTGAAGACGTCTATACGAATTGTAGCTCGGACAGGTCAAGGCAATACACGCGGGTAGATGATCGAGAATGCCTGCAATAAAATTGCGCCCCAGTTGACTGAGCGCATGCGAATCCTCATGATCATAGAGTAAGTTAGACTTACCTTCCATATCCCACAAACTGAAGTGAATATGGCAACCACTACCTATAGCCTCGGGGTATGGTTTAGGTGCAAAGCTTGCCAGCAGGCCATGGAGCAATGCCATACCTCGTACAGTATCGCGCAACTTGATTTGATTATCGGCGGCACGCAACGCAGGCGCGTGCCGGATGGATATCTCCTGTTGCCCTGGACCGTACTCGTTAATTGCCTGTTCTACAAGTATATCCTGTGTGCCAAGCGCCTTTACAATATCGTGCATAACCTGCGCCGAAAGATCCAACCCTATCGAGCTATAGACTGGGGCCTGATCGAAAGGGATATAAGTGCCATCCAGGTCGCGTGCCAGGTAAAACTCGTTCTCGAAGGTGGCTTCCACCTTGATTCCCATATCTTCTGCTCGCGCAACCATATCCTTCAAGAAGCAGCGAGGACATGATCCCCAGTTCATGTGATTATGATCCAGTTGGTTACAAATAAGGCTCGCACTGCTGGGCGTCCACGGTAATATGCTGAACGTATCTGGATCGGGTACCAGTCGGATTTCTCCAACAGGTTCCATGCCATCTATGTCGATGAGTTGCTCCAGCAGGTTTATAGCCATCTGCGCCCGTGTTAACCCTATACCCTCGCGAAGCTTGTTAGCCAGGTGCGAGACATGGATCACTTTTGCGCGTGTTACCCCACTATGATCGCAATAGAGGAACCGTACGAGTTGGATATTAGCAGATTGCGCCCGGTTGATCACTTCCGCATTATTCACACATTCCTCCTTGTTAGAGCTAAAGCATCACATCTCCGCCATTCGGACCCAGAGTTTGGCCCACATAGTAGGTCGCATCATCTGATGCCAGGAACACCGCAGTCGGTGCAACCTCACGCACTTCACCAAAGCGCCCTATAGGTAGTTCTGCCAGTTTCGCCGCTTTCCACTCTTCAGTCTCAGATGCTAACAAGTCAGTGAGAATAGGGCCGGGCGCAATGGCGTTTACCAAAACATTCCTGGTTGCAACCTCACGAGCCAGCGCCTTGGTGAAGGCTATCACCCCACCTTTACTGGCACTGTAGTGGGCTACCTCCTGGCCACCTATGTAACCAAGCTGTGAGGCAATATTGATAATACGTCCCCCGCCCTGTTCGAGCATATAGGGCAACACAAAATGCGTGCAGAGAAAGGTACCACGCAAGTTTACACCGAGAACGCGATCCCAGTCCGCTACAGACAAATGCTCTACGAAGGCCTGTGTGAAAATGCCTGCATTATTCACCAGTATATCAATGTGTCCGAAAGCGCTGTGTACAGCCTCCACCATAGACCGTACCTGTTGCTCTTCAGCCACATCGGTACGGATGTAGAGCGCCTTACGTCCGGCCTGCTGGATTGCCTCTATAACTGGAGTTGCCTTATCGTTCGTTGCTATATCTGCGATAGCTACATCGGCGCCTTCGCTTGCAAATGCTTCCGCGATGCCGCGCCCGATGCCATTTGCTCCCCCTGTAACAATGGCTGTCCGGCCAACTAACTTGTTCATGCCACAATCTCCTTACTCCAACACTATTGCCTGACATTCCTGCCAGCTAGACAGGATATCATCGGATGAGACCACATCAAAGCGATGACGCATCAAGAAGAGTGAGGCTTCGTGTTGGCGCAGATCATCGCTCGCCATGCAATCTTCAGGCAACACAACGTAGTAATCATTGAAAAGCGCATCACGGGCAGTGGATTCAACACAACCCTCGGTTGTACATCCTGTCACAATCACTGACTTGATACCATTGCTCCGCAGGAGCAAATCGAGGTTAGTCCCCCAGAAACCGCTCGAGCGATACTTGCGCACAATAAGGTCACCTGGTTCCGGTGCAAGTTCCGCTATGATCTCCTGTCCAGGCGTGCCCTCAATAGTATAGAGCAACGGTTGGGTTGCACCATGGGATTCCAGGTGCAACCGCAAATTGAAACGTATCTGAGCCGGTGATTCACTGATACGACCAGGCAATACAGTCATCTGAACGTAAATGACCGGTACACCAATGTCTCGTGCTCCTGACAGCAGTCGTGACAGGCGGGGTATCATCGATGGATACATCGAAAGGTTTATGCCTAACCGATCAAAGGCACAACCGGTTTTGCAGAAGTCGTTCTGCATATCCACAACGATCAGGGCTGTATGTTTCCGATCGACCAGTTCCGCTAGAGTGGTGTAAACAACCTTATTCTCGATCGTAATCATGCTTCTCCAACATGGAATGTTTGAGATGAATATTGACGCTGCTGTTAATCTGCTTCAGCACGATGCGCAGGATGCGTTATGTCATCCAACATCAGCCGATCTTCTGATGGGTTATCCTCGGCCAGGAAAGAACCAAGCGCGGTCAATTTCTCTGGTGCCTTAACCCGGAAATACACAAATGTGATGATACCAAGTATGACCCAGGCAATCACAATATATGGTACCAGGTTGTATGGGTATGTCTGCCCCGGTTGAGCTACTGCCCAGAGAGGATAGGCCAGAGCGGCTACCCCCAATATGGGGATAACGATATGCAGCAGCCAGTTGCGCTCGGGTAGCCTGAAGAAGTAGCGAATCAAAGCGATATTGCACATCATATAGACAATCACAATTGCAACCGTCCCTATGGCGCCGGTGAACCCATAGGCGCCAGTTGCGCCCGGACCTAACCATAAACCTATGCCAAAACCAAGCACCACAGTAAAAATTGTCTGCGCAATAATGGCTGTATAAGGCGAAAACCAACGAGAATGCACCTTTCCCAACCATCCAGGTAATACCTTGTCACGCCCCATCGAGAATATGATGCGTATCGTCGTATTATGGATTGCAAGCAGGCAGGAGAATAACCCGGCCAACGCGCACAAATCGACGATCTGTTGCAACCAGGGCGTATTATTGTGAGCCAGAGTTATAATCGGATTAGGATCCTTCAAGAATGCCTGAAAATTCGCCGGGTTCGTCAGCCCATAACCAGCCGTGAGCGCGTACATGATGAAGACATAGAATACGCCTACCAGGACCAGCGCGCCTCCGACCGCCAGAGGTACATTGCGGCGTGGATTACGTGTTTCTTCACCCAACGTCGCGGCCGCATCAAAGCCTATGAAAGAGAGAATGCCGAAGACAACTCCCAGACCAACACCGGAAAATCCGGTTGGAGACGCAGACGGAGTAAATACCGTCAGCGTGTTACTACTACCGGCTTTTGCTATCGCAATCACAGCAAGCAGTAAGAAAACCAGCACCTCAGCTATGAGCAATGTCAGGTCAACACGGACAGATGCCTTGATACTCCGAATGGATAGACCTACCACGATTGCGAAGCAAATGAGACTGAAAATCCACCAGGGTACGTCGGCATTGAATGTTGAGGCAACATAGTCGTGCGCAAACGCACCTAAAGCAGTGAATAAACCCGGGGCAAGTATGGCATAACCTATCCAGAAGAGCCAACCTGTGAAGAAACCTGCTGTCTTACCAAGCCCATAACTATTAAATGTGTAGAACGATCCTGCTGAGGGTAGATGGCGTGCGAACTGGACAATCGAATTACCAACCAGTAGACAGGCTATGAATGCCAATAAGAACGAGAGCGGGAGTGCAGCACCTGCAACGGGGCCTGCAGCCGGTGCATTCAGCACCACAGCGATAACGGGAGCCATAGCGGCTGCCGCAAGTGCTATCCCATTAGGAACGGAGAGCACATTCTTCTCCAGGCGGTGAACCTGCTGAGTTGCACCAGGAGATGAGTCAAAAGACGGATTCGCCATTGTTCAGCCTCCTCTGATAGTAACTACAATAAGACCCGTTGTCATAAAAAAGTCGATAAGGGCTAGAAATGTTCTATATGAATAGAAATCATCTTCTGCTGTTCATCAGCAGAAGACTCACTCTATGCAAAAGTGTGAGAAGGCCAGGAACGCCAATCGAGTGATTTATATCAGCTACACCTTGAGCCCACAGTTTAGTAGCTTTTCGGGCATACTCAGTGCAGTGGTAGAGAGGCAAATATTGAAGATGCTGTATCAGTTCCACAGGTTACTCCTTCGCAATCGAAGGCTAAAGTTCCCGCATACATTTGATATATCAGATGTATGCAAGAAATATATCACAAGCACAGCAAAAATTCAAGGCAGTTAACGGTTGTGTTGCAAAAAATCTTTGGAAAATTGTAAGATCTCACAGTTACTGGGACAATTTAGTTTTCGGAAGTCCCCAGGGCGAAACGGGCGGTGAAATGACGCAGTTGAGGTGCTTGCCACGTGATGCGTACTCCTCGAATCTGGTCAGCAAACCGAGCAAGATGTATGAGTGCCTCAACCAAATAGTCGAGGTGGCTCTGGGTGTATACCCGGCGGGGCAGTGCCAGTCGCACTAATTCTAAGGAGGCTGGTTCCTCGCTGCCGTCTGCGAGCCGTCTCCCAAAGACCACACTACCCAGTTCGCATGCACGAATCCCGGCAGCTTGATAGAGGGCAATGCTCAATGCCTGAGCGGGGTACTGAGTCTGAGGCAGATGCGGCAAAAACGCACCGGCATCAATAAAGATAGCGTGCCCGCCTGTAGGACGCACAATGGGGATACCAGCCTGTATCAGTTTGTCTCCGAGAGATGCGATAGATTGAATACGATAGTGCAAATAGTCTTCCTGGAGGACCTCGTGGAGTCCGATGGCAATTGCTTCCATATCATAACCCGCCAATCCCCCATAGGTAGGAAATCCTTCTATCAGAATGAGGCGGAGCTTACAGCGTTCTGCCCAATCGTCGTTGTTGAGAGCGAGAAAGCCTCCAATATTTGCCAACCCATCTTTTTTGGCACTCATTGTACATCCATCGATATAGCTAAACATTTCTTGCGCGATCTTTAAAGGCGTGTGATCCGCGTAGCCTGGTTCGCGTTGCTTGATCAGCCAGGCGTTTTCAGCGAACCGACAGGCGTCGAAGAAGAGAGGAATACCATGTGCGTGGCAGATCTCACTAGCGGCCCGAATATTGGCGAGGCTCACCGGTTGTCCACCTACACCATTGTTGGTGATAGTGAGCATTACCAGGGGAATATGCTCAGCCCCGACATCGGCAATGGTCTTTCGGAGACGATCTAGATCCATATTTCCTTTAAAGGGATGGAGGAGATCAGGCTGGTGGGCTTCTGCAATGACGAGGTTGCGCGCTTCAGCCCTATTCGCTTCGACATTAGCTCGCGTCGTGTCGAAGTGGAAATTGTTGGGAATGACATCGCCGGGATGGCACACCGTGCTAAACAGGATATGTTCAGCGGCACGGCCCTGATGGGTCGGAATGACGTGTTTGAACCCGGTGATCTCCTGCACACTCTGTTCAAACTTGTAAAATGAGCTACTGCCGGCGTAGCTTTCGTCCCCTTGCATCATGCCACCCCATTGAGCAGCACTCATGGCACCGGTACCAGAGTCTGTGAGTAAATCAATGAAGACATCCTCAGCCCGTAACAAGAACAGATTGTAGTTCGCAGCAGCCAAAGCAGCAGTACGATGCTCTTGACTGGTCATCTGAATCGGGGTAACGGTTTTGACCCGAAATGGCTCAATGATAGTATGCGGTTGAAAGCTTAAGATATTCATGATGCTTCCCTTTCGGAGAGAGTGAGTACTACAGAGTATCTGTATGAATGGTAGATACTGGGACGAAGTATACCATTAGCATACCAGATTTGGGACGTCGGCAAGATATCTGTAGGAAACGAGAACAGGGCAATCGCATCTAAAGAGAGGTGATAGAATAGGGTTCAAATGCTAGACTTGGGAAAGATGGATACACATTCTATGGCTTCGCTTCTGTTTCTTTTTCCGGCATCAGGCTCATCGCATACTCGGCGAAAGCGGCAATCGTCAGGCTCGGGTTGACACCTGGATTGGCCGGGATAATCGACCCATCGACAACAGAGAGACCAGGATACTTGTGAACCTGGCAATCAAGGCCAATGACCCCCTCATCCGCGTCGTTTCCGAAAGGACAACCGCCAAGCACGTGTGCGGTCAGCGCAACATCCAGCAGCCCCTCATTGATTGAGCCAAGCGGAATACCCTTACTCTTCTGCGCAAACGCGCGGGTCACCTTGTGACCACTATCGATCCTGTGGGGGATACTCTGTTCTGCATCGGCGTGCGAGACCAGCCCACGGCGGAAAAGTGTGTAGATGCTGCGTCCCAGGCGCATACGCAGGTGATTATCCTCTGTCTGCATGACCAGCAGAATGGTGGTTCGCTTCGCCCAGCCAGGCAGCACATAGACCTTGAGAACATCCAGCGGGTGCCGCACACATTGTGCCACAGCCTGTGAGAAACGCGCGAAGCCATTGCCAGGTCTGGTGAGCGGCCAGGAGAGGAAGCGCATCAGGGATGATCCGGCGGGATACCGCACCGGTTCGATAGCAGTCACTTCATCAGCATGAAAGAAAGAGGTAATCGCCAGGCCCTTAGAATAGTCCACCTTGCGCGACTGACTGACCGAGCCGAGCAAGGCTTCGCTATTGCTGCGCACCATATCTCCCAGGCGCGGCGAAAGCGAGGGCAGCGAACAAGTCACATCACGGCAGCGGAACAACAGCTTGAGCGTGCCGAGCGCCCCGGCGGCGAACACCACGTTGCGAGCGCGAATGCTGCGTGCCGACTGCATGAACCAGCCAGTCGAGCGGCGCACAACCACCGTATAGCGGGCGCCATCAGCCTGGCCATCGGCCAGCGGGCGCACATCGCGCGCCTCCGTTTCGGCCCACACCTGCGCACCATGGGCCCCAGCGAAATAGAGATAGTTTTTCACCAGCGTATTCTTCGCGTTATGCCGGCAGCCAACCATGCACGCGCCACAGTGCAGACAGCCGCTGCGAGCAGGGCCTTTGCCATCAAAATACGGATCGGCCACCTCACGTCCCTCGTTTCCCTGTTCACCGAAAAAGACCCCGACCGTCGTCGGGCCAAAGGACGCGCCTAGGCCCAGATCAGCAGCAATCTCTTGCAGCACAGCGTCGGCCGGACCCAGGCGCGGATTGCGCGTCACCCCCAGCATACGGCGCGCAGTCGCATAATGAGGACGTAAAAGCGCTTGCCAGTCAGCAAGATGTTTCCAGGCAGGCGCATCGTAGAGGCGTTGATCGGGTTCCATCAACACATTGGCATATCCCAGGCTGCCACCTCCCACCCCTGCGCCGTGCAACACAAACAGATCGCGAAACGGGCTGATCTGCAAAATGCCAAAACACCGAAAAAATGGCGCCCACAGGTATTTCCATACCTGCCAGTTCGTGCGCGCAAAATCCTGATCTTCGAAGCGTTTGCCGCGTTCCAGCACAAGGACGCGATATCCCTTCTCTGCCAGGCGCATCGCCGCAATGCTTCCCCCAAAGCCAGAGCCGATCACCACAAAATCAAACGTTTCTCCCACTTGCTCGCCAGGCATACTGTTCTCTCCTCCACTAGCAGGACTCGGTGCAAGGAATCACCTTTCCTATTCTATCTTACGAATGACCCTGCTCGCTTGGGGTCACGACATTTTTACCCCGCAGAATCCCCTGTACTGGCTACTTGGGGTATCTGTTCAAAGAAAGCAGTGTTTGAATGAGATGTTCATTCTGTCACCTCACTCTGAAGTAGAAGATGAACAGTCTCTACTTGTGCATAGTGGATAGAAACACGAGAAAGGCTCTTGCATCCTTCCCATTGTGAAAGCCACAGCTCCGAGAAATTGAAGAAACAAGAGCAAAACTATCCACTTTGCGAACGGATGTACCAAGTAGCCACCACAGTCCGACCACTTCTTCATCCCCCATCACCCAGTTGATCGGTTTGCACGAAGCGCAGAGTTCGTATTCTCTTTAAGTGCTGTTACCTTCTGCATCCTTTGGGGTGCATGACTACCGAAAGCCGTCAGAATAGTTTCCAGTATTGGTAACATGCGAGAAGCTCGTTTCGCCTTAATGATCATATCCCACGCCGGTTCAAATTTCTTCCATCCTGCGGCATATGCCACATGCCGCAGGCGATCTTTCCAGCTTTCTTGGGTCCAGGCTCCCTGGAAAATTGAACCCCAGCGATAAAAATTCCGATAGGCGCGCCAGTAACCAGCTTCTAGTGCTTCGGACGTGAGTTTGGCTGGCCGATAGACAACATGGCGCGTGTCGTAGAGATCCCAGTTGCTATGCAAGAGACGCCCTTGTTGCGCCATACGCTCGTACAAGGCAGTGGTAGGGTAGGGAGTAAGAATGTGAAAGGTAGCGGTTTCCATTCCCTGCTGGATGGCCCATTCCACGGTACGATCAAAGACGGTTTCGTCATCATCGTCCATGCCAAACACAAAACTCCCGTTGACCATGACTCCAAGATCGTGCAGACGCTGGATAGCAGCGTGATAGTCTCGATTCAGATTTTGGTATTTGTGCTGTTCCCGCAAATTCGAAGGGCTGAGCGTTTCAAAGCCCACAAATAAACTGCGCAGCCCACTTTCCACCGCTTTCTCCAGCAACCCTGGCCGGAGCACCGATTGCACGGTACCAGCCGCCTGCCAGAGGCGCTCCATGCCTTTCATTCCTTCAAAAAGTGCTCCGGCAAAACGCGGATTCCCGAAGAGATGGTCGTCGAGAAAGTACAGGTGCCTTCCCGGCAATCGATTGATTTCTGCGAGCGCATCGTCCACTTGCAGCGTATAGAAGGATTTGCCCCCTTGATAAAAGGCCTCCTTGTAGCAAAAATCACAGACATGCGGGCAGCCACGCGAAACCACGATGGAGTTAGGAACAAGATAGAGATTGCGTTTGATTAAGTCGCGCCTGATTCTGGGAACGCCAAGCAGCGTACGTACCTGCGATGTGTAGACCTTTGCCGCATGCCCCTCTCGGTAATCAGCGAGAAAAGATGGCCAGATATCCTCGCCAGGTCCAAGAAAAATGGAGTCGGCATGACGTGCAGCCTCGTCGGGCAGAGAGGTCACATGCAGTCCTCCCAAGGCAACATATGCCCCCCTGGCTCGATAATAATCGGCCAGTTCGTAAGCCCGGTAAGCAGAAGTGATATAGACCTGGATCACCACCAACTCAGGGTCATCGTTGAGATCCAGCTTTTCTACATGTTCATCCTGGATGGTTACCTGGTCGTCTTCCTGGAAATATCCAGCCAGCGTAGCTAGACCAAGCGGAGGAAAAAGGGAATATTTGATGGGACGAAAATAGGGACTGATGGCTTCTGTTAAAGCAGGTAAGATCATCTTCACTTTCATCAATTGGCTCCTTGCACGCTCAATTCTCTCTGGTTGAGGACTTCTCTCGTGTTGCCTCAACCACTTTCTCCAGTATAAGTGCAAATTCATCGATGTAGCCAGGTTGTAAGGACACAAGTGATCGCACATAGGTGTTGACGGAAGCGTCAGAACTGAGAACAAGTCGTGTAAGGAGATCTTGCTTATGATATATTGAGAGTCATTCACACTACCATCCAGAGGAGTGCCCGATGAACTGCCCATACTGCCTGTCAATTGCGACCAAACAACAGCGCAAGAAGACCTCGCCTGGCTATCGAACGTTTTGCTGCTCAGATTGTCGGCGCACCTTCAACGAGCGCACTGCTCCCCCCTTCAATTATTGAGCGTATCCAACAGACAGTGTTCTCCTCGTCGTGGTGTACCGGTTACGCTACACACTGAGCTGACGTGATGTGGCAGAGATGTTTCTGGAGCGAGGTGTTGAGTGTACCCATGAAGCCGTTCGAGATTGGGAAGCGCGTTTCGCTCCGCTGATCGCAGATCAATTGCGTATGAAGCGACGTGGACATGTGGGAGTTTCCTGGCATGTCGATGAAACCTCTGTGAAGGTTCAAGGGAAATGGTGCTCTCTGTATCGTGCCATGGATCGTGATGGCAATCTGGTTGATTCCCTGTTGAGTGAGAAGCGAACCATGGACGCAGCCAAGCGTTTTTTCCAGCAAGTGCTCCAGACGGTTGGTCACGCGCCAGAGCGAGTCACAACCGATGGGCATACATCCTATCCACGTGCGATCCGCGAGATCCTGGGCAGCGATGTTGTGCACCGGACCAACCACTATCTCAACAATCGACTGGAACAAGATCATCGTGGCATCAAAGAGCGCTACTACCCAATGCGTGGCTTTGGAAACTTTACATCTGCCTCGCGCTTTTGCAGAGCCTTCGATGAAGTGCGTCAGTTCTTTCGGGTCCGTTCCATCATGCGCACAACATGTTACTCTGGTGCAACAACGCGAGATGTTCCGTCAACGATTGGAAGCTTTGAAAGCCCTGGTGCTGGTGGCGTAACACACACGCATTCAGGCTAGGAGTGTCGAGCAACCATGTTGGCTCCTGCGTTCTCAGTTCTGACACATCCGACAGAAAGAAGCCGCGCCCTGTGGTGGACGCGGCTGCGATACGCGAAACATTCAGATGTCGCTAGATAGACGTTGTGAACACGTCTGTCCGATTCGATGTGTCCTCGTCATTTGTCTGGACGAAGAACGGCACGAACGCTGTTCCATTGACATCCAGACCCTCGTAGTCCCCAAGGAAGAGGCCCCCAGCATTAGGTGCGTTCAATATGTCGAAGGAGGTAGGGGTGATACGCGACTCGCCGCCGAAGCTCGCGCCATGATCAGTCGACTCCGTGAACCAGTAATCAGTCGGCTGCCCCACAGTGCTTCCATCAGGGTTACGGAAGTCATAGTAGGTCACAGCGACCGTGCCCCCCGAGTTGACGGCCACCGTGGGCGTGAAGGCGGGTTTGCTATTGAGGTTGCTGACCACCGCCGGCCCGCTCCAGGTCGTCCCGCCGTTGGTGGATCTGGAGATCACGACCTGGTTGACGGTTCCGCCCGTGAATCGAGCGTCCTCCCAGACCACGTACAGATCTCCGTTGTTCGCATCGATGGCGACCGAGGGAAGGCCCGCACCGGTGCGAAGGAGTGCGCCCGTGTTCGGGGCGAAATCATTCACCGTCTGCTGGTTCGAGACGACCGTCGGCTTCGACCAGGTGCTGCCGCCATCGGATGACGAGATGAAGCCGACGCTGAGGCCCCTTGGCGTGAAGTTGGGGGAGCCAGTCGTCTGGAACAGTTCGAAGAAGTCGTAGAGGACGCCCGTCTGGCGATTGACCACGACCTGGTTGCCAATGGTTTGGCTGTTCTGCCCCGGATCGAAGATCGCCCGGGTGCCTGTCCAGGTCTTGCCGCCGTCAATGGTCTTGGAGAACCAGGTTGGGCCGCGGAACGCGTGAGCGCGGAGGGCCGCATCCGGGCTGTGGCTCGGGGCCTTGAGCCGGTCCCACACGACGTAGGCCGTGCCACCATGAATTGGATCCGCAGTGATGGACTCCTTGTCGTTGAAGAATTGGGTGAACTCGAAGACGGGGCTGGTTCCCTTGTCGGACTTGATCAGGCGCTGGTTGCCCCAAGTTTTGCCGCCATCGCTCGAGGTGACGGTCGCGACGCCAGTGTCGTTGTTGCCGCTGATCGTGTTGTTGGTTGCCAGCAGACCGACGGCGTACGCGGTCCCATCAGGCCCGATAGAGACCCAGGGATCCGAGGCTCGGTCGTACGGCGCTCCGGTGAACGGATCCACGATGGCATTGGGGGCGCACACGCTGAAAGGTAGCGTGGTCTCGCCCCAGGTCGCCCCACCATCGAATGAGAAGCCAGCGACCAGTCCATGCGCACCGCCGTTATTCCAGCGGTCTTGCTGCCAGACACCGATAAGATTAACGTTTTTGGTCCCAACAGTAGTCGGGTTGACTGCGACGTCAGGCTCAACCTCAGCATTCACGAAGTTGGTGCCCGGCTCGCCAGCGTTTAAACAACTGGCGTAGGGGCTTGGGCTTGAGACAAGGACCGGTGGAAGGGCGGCGTGTACCAGGACGCCACGAGCAGTGGCCAGGATTGTTATGACAACCAGAAATGCCGTGAGGGGTGCTAATACCCTGATATGCTTCAGGTGACTCATTGAAATCCTCCTACTAGTAGACTCTGTTCCACGATGAACGTTAATGTATGCCAGTTCATCAATAAACAGGCATACAGGCAACCCTGCACATAGTGGAGGAAATGGGAGAACTAGGGAATAGCAAAGAGGTTATGATCTGGTTAAGATTGAGTTGTGATTTAATGATCTATGAGGGCACTTCTTAACCTCAAGTCCTGTACTGGCTACTTGGGATATCCGTTCTAAAATAAGAGGGTAAAGAGCAATGTGGAAAGGCTTGCCCTTTATGTGGATAAAGAGGAAAAGATATGGGTGAAGCTCATCGTCAGCGCACATGTATTGGAACGGATATCCCAAGCGGGATGCCTCTGCGAGGCAGAGAAGAGGATGATACATCGCATATAAAACGTAAAAGCGGTAGAAGTATGCGACGTAACGAAAGAAGTAGCCAGTACAACTCTCAGAGATGGGCCTGTAAGTTGGCTTAGAATTGATTATGATCCTGAACATGCCAGGGGTGTTTTGCATCATGACTGCCATATGCACATTAGTGCATTTCCAAGTGCACGATTAGTTGTGGCTGGAGTACCAACTCCCAAACAGTTTATTGAGTTTATTATGGCGCTTTGCTATCACGAAGTTTATCATGCACATCGTCTCAATAACAGTGGCCAGTATATTAATGAGGGACATATTGTAACAATAAATTCTAACTGTGTCCCTTTAACAGAACATAAGCTCTTTTGTCAAATGGCTCACTTTCGCATTCCGGTTATTTCAGAAGGCCGCGGGAGCTAGGAATAGCAATACTGTTTGCTAATTTTCTTTTCACAAATGACGATTGGCAATGATCACTGTGGCCCGCCAAATATTTATGGCACTGAGCCAAATATTTGTGACAATAAGCAAGCATACACCCCCCTACACATCCAAATTCGCGCTCCTAGCATGACTTTCAATAAACCTCTTCCTCGGAGCCACCTCGTCGCCCATCAGCATATTGAAAATCTTATCGGCCTCGACCGCCTCCTTGATGTCTACGCGGAGAATCGTCCTCTTTTCGGGGTCCATCGTCGTATCCCACAGCGTCTCGGGGTTCATTTCTCCCAGGCCCTTATACCTGCCCACTTCCGGCTCTTTGCC